>JAYUWY010000386.1:0-3005 GCA_043753285.1 Gemmatimonas sp.
CATACTCAAGCAACACAACTTCCTTGCCGAGCTGACGCAGGTGGTTGTAGTACGTGATGCCCTGATTGAAATCCACCGCGCCGTCGCGATCGTTGTGCAGAATCATGAAGGGGATCGACAGATTCTGCGCAAACACCTGCGGCGAGTTGCGCATGTACGCCTCGGGCACTTCGTTCGGGCCACCGCTAAAGCGACCCTGGCTCGAGATGAAAATGCTGCCGTCGGTGCTGCCGGTGTTCCAATACACAGAACCGAACATCGAGACCATGTCCGTCAGCGGTGCACCAGCGACGGCAGTCTTGAAGATGTTGGTCTGCGTGGTGATAAACGTCGTCTGATATCCGCCCCAGCTATGGCCCTGCAGGCCGACGCGTGCGGTATCAATCATTCCCGTAGCAATCGCGGCCTTCACGGCAGGCACGACGCACCACAGCGCGCTGCGGCCCGGCTCGTTCAACGTGTACTTGATGTCTGGCATCAGGTACGCGTAGCCACGTGATGTGTACACGCTGGCGTTGGCGTAACGCGTCGCGTTGGGCTGGTTGTACACGTTGAAGTTCTGCGAGAGCAACTCGTAGATGTACGTCAGCATCGGGTACTGCTTGCCCTGCTCGTAGCCGGCCGGCAGAACCAGCACAGCCTGACGACGCTCGTCGCTGTTCTCGCACTTGTACTCGATCAATCGTGCGCCGGGAGTCCACGCCACTTCGGCTTGCTGCGGATTCGCTGTCGTGAGTCGACGCACGTTGGTGAGGCCGTTATCAGCCACGTACCAATCGGGGAAGGCAACTGCTGTCTGCCGCGTGAACGCCCACACATTGGCGTCGCGTGCGCGGCGGTAGTCTACCTTCGCCTCTTCATTTGATACGACACGCACACCACCGCGGGCCACGTCCACCATCACGAGGCCCTCCTTCTTGGTGTACTCCTCGTACGTCTCGATAAACATCGGCGCCGCGGGGTCAATGCCGCGGCGATCGCGATTGTCAAAGTTGAGCCGCGTGATGTAGCGAATGTGATTGGTGCGCCCGTTCATCGTGAGATTGCGCGGTGCAGCGCCAGCTGCCGACAGCTTCCAGATGTCCCAGTTGTCGCGCACGAGCAGGCTCGCGTTGTCGCGCGTCCATCCGAGTAGCGCGCCGCCGATGCCGGGCTTCACTTGGTTGTGATCATCTTCGTCGTCGTAGAAGTTGTTCGTGACGCCTGCGGTGACGACGCGCGTCTGACCAGTCGTGAAGTCATAGACCTTCCACTCGCCGGTATCGTAGTAGGCGTACTTGCTGTTGTCCGGCGAGAACGCGTTGGACACGCCGCCGAATCCACCACCGCCACCACCCGGCACCTTGGCCTGCACGAGCTTGCGCTCACCGGTGGTGAGGTTCACCGCGTAGATGTCGCGATACGCGTAGCCGCGAATGTTGGCCTCGCGCTCGTACTCGGTGTTGTCGCTGGCGATGCCCCACGTGTCGCGCGGGCCGCGCTGCAAGCCGCGCAGCTTCTCATCGGTGAGCGGCACGATCGTCTTGCTGCCAATGCGATACGCTGCGACGTGCGCGAAGCTACGATCGCTTGCTTCCTGCACCTGCTGTTCAGACTGTGTGCGCGCGTCCTTCCAATGCCAGAGCACGAGCGAAGGCACATCGGCATCCGTTTGCGGTGCTGCAGCGATGCGGCCACCACTGCCAGCGCCCGGAGCTGGGCTCGTCGAAGGCGGAACGCCAGAGCCACCGGCCAGCGCGCGCGGACGTGCTGGACGCGCCTCGCGCAGCCCCACGTACAGAGTTGCAGCGCCAACGCCGAACGTCGGTGCGTAGTCAGAACTCAACACGCGTCCCGCGGGAATACCAGCAGTCTTCGCATCAATCACGTGCGGCGCAGCATTCGCCGTCGCGCTCGGCCACGCGAGAATCGTGACGAGTTCATCAACCGTGTTGGATGTGTCAGTGTCCACGCGCAACGCCGAAAGCGCGAGGCTGGAGTCGCCCCACGTGATGCGGCGATAGTTGGCCTGATACGTGTCGAGCGTGCGCGTCTCGCCGTTCGCGAGGCGACGCAACTGCAGCGAGTTGCCGATCTCGTCGGACGTGGAAATGGCGTAGGCCATCCACTGCGCGCTGGCATCGAACGCGAACTCCGTCACGTTGATAATCGGCGTCGTCGGAGATTCGGCGGGCGCGTTCAGGTTCACAAGGCGAAGCACGGTTCCGCTGCTCACACTACCGGCGGGCGCAGGAGTCGCGGCTGCAGCGGTTGAAGCGCCGGCGGGTGCGTGAGTGATGGCGAGCCAGCTCGAGGTATCACCAGCGAAGCGGAAGCTGCGCACGTTCTCGAACTCGCGCGTCGTACCATCGGCAACGTTCACCACCATCAGCTTCGTTGCAGCGGCAGGCGTCGCGCGAGCCGATCCGGCAGGACGCGTCGGAGCATTGGGACGCACGAGGAACGCCACCCAGCGGCTATTGCCGCTGATCGTGAGCGAACTCGTTGCCGGCGGGCCGGCTGCAGCGCCGCCAGTGGGCGCCGAGCCAACGGGGAAGCGGCGCTCCTCCGCGCCAGCGGCCGTCGAGCGAATCACAACCTCGGCGTCACCCTCATTGGGAGCGAGTTCGTAGGCAAACCAGCGCCCGTCATTGGAGAGTTGCGGCGTGCGCACGGTCTTCCACGCGAGCAGATCGCTCAGTGTCATCTGACGTCCGGCCGACGCCGGCGGCGTCCAGCGGGAAACCGAGGACGCATTGGGCGCGCCGTAGGGCAGGGCAAGCTGCGGATTCGCCGAGGCGTTCTGCGCGGTGGGAGTGGCGGCGGGCGCGGCGGCGGGCTGCTGCGCGGTGAGATGCAGGGCCGGAATGGCGAAGAGCCCAGCGATCAGGCGGCTACGGGACAGGGAGAGGAGGCGCATTGTCTCGTTGAGTGTTTGGGTCCGTAGATGCTACGCACCAGAGGGCCGAAGCGCTATTGGAATGATTAGATTTCCGAATGCTCCCTACTAGCAAGCAACAGCCGAA
>JAYUWY010000387.1:0-3001 GCA_043753285.1 Gemmatimonas sp.
TACGCCGGCCACGCCGAGCGAGAACGGCGCACACGAGCGGATGCATCGCACGCTCAAACGCCGCGCGATTCGGCCCGCGCGCGCGACGATGGCGGCGCAGCAACGGCAGTTCAACATCTTCCGCGCGGAGTACAACGATGAGCGGCCGCACGAGGCGCTGGGGATGGAGACCCCGGCATCGCAATACACCAGCTCACCGCGCGCGTATCCGACGAAGGTGCCGATCCCCGAGTATCCGGGGCACTACACGGTGAAGCTGATCACGACGGGCGGCACCTTCCGCTTCGCGAATCGCGTGCTCTATCTCGCGAACGCGCTGACCGGAGAGCGCGTCGGGATGGACGAGGTCGATGATGGCGTGTGGTGGATCTACTTCGGCACGACGCTCATTGCGACGCTCGACGAACGGAACTACATCATCAAGGAGTGACTCGCCTAGTGTCACCCATGTTGCCGGACGGAAGTGTTACCCATGTACCCGGGCTGTACCCCGCTTCGGCCTAACGTGTGCTTCTGCTGCAAGCGCTCCCATAAAATGCGGTTGTGGGGCCGCTGCGTTCCTTCCATAAAGTGGAGCGGCGGCCCCACAACCGCTACCGCCCCCGCACTTGTCGGCAGCAAGCGTCGTTATGGCGCTGCGCCGACAAGGTCACCACGTAATGTTCAGAAGCCTCTGCGCCTTCTCCTCGCGCATAAAGGTTGAGAAGCCGGGTCCGTAGGGCTCGAAGTGAGCGCCTCGAAGATAAGGGGTCAAGTTCTCACATACGGCGGCCGATTCAACACTCCCCTTGCTTACGCAAATCAGATTGATGCGCTCGCGAGCATGCATCATTGATTTTCGGGAACCGCCAGGGGGCGAGACTCTCGCGACTCGAGATGCAGGTTTCGCTTCTGAACCATGCCCGCGATCCAGCCGGCAATTGCACCAATCGGCAGGGAACCGAAAGCCCACGGATTCTGCTCCGCGGAAACGAATACGAGCGTGGGGAGTGCCAACGCGCCGACGCAGGCAGCCGCAATCTCGAAACGATACCTAGAAGCAGCTACGGCTGCATAGTCGCGTTCCGGACGCAGCGACAAACGCAGGAGCCAGAGAACCACACTAGCTGCCCCCACGAAGAGCAATACAAATGGTGCCGTGACCATCAGGAATGCAGCGGCGCCTCGCAGGCCGCCTGGTGATAGAAGAATCGCGGCAATGGGAATTGAGAGGACGATTGCGACGAACGCGGTGCCGCCAAGGATTGCAGCGAGCAGACCCTGTCCAACTGACTTCACTCGGACGGTCGACATTTGGCATTCCTGTAGAGATGGATCAAAAGCAGAGGCCGCGAAGGAGGTTGCAAGTTGCGCGGGCCTGTCGCCCTATTGAAGATAGCATCCCTGACCGCTGAGATCGTCCATCAAGCGGTTCTTCTCCGCCTGTATATCGTAGACCATCTTCCAGAGTCCCGTGAGCCACAAAGGGCCTCCAGAGCGGTTACGGGCCGAATTGATTACTTGAAGCGATCCGTCGGGCATCTTGCGGACGACATCAAGCGTCGGGAAGGCATCTCTCTCAACGTGACTCACGCGCCAATTCGCGCCGTCGCGAACGTACCAGATCTTGGCGTCAATCTCAGGGCAGACGGCCTTCATGATCCCGACAGGTATCTGTGCCCAATTGAATCTAGATGCCACCCAGTTCTCCGCGGCTGGGCACACGCCGTTCGCGACCTTCAGCTCAATCGTGCGGGTGTTCGTGTCTAGAGAGTCTACGCGGAGATAGCGAATCTGACCGGCGGAGTCGGCAGGAAAATATCCGACCGTGATATGAGGCCACGACCCTAACGAGATGGGGTACGCTAAGAGTGATCCCGACAAGAAGATCGAGACCCTGTTGTTATTGAAATCGTCGAGCACCCACACTTTCGACTGGGCTAGCGTCGCATAGGGATTCGAGTCCCGATTGTCGCCAGCAAGGAAACCACCTGC
Organism: Gemmatimonas sp.; assembly: GCA_043753285.1. Taxonomy (GTDB): domain Bacteria; phylum Gemmatimonadota; class Gemmatimonadetes; order Gemmatimonadales; family Gemmatimonadaceae; genus Pseudogemmatithrix. Next base: position 1,975 of record JAYUWY010000387.1, read on the forward strand.
TGTTGCGGCAGAAATATAGAAATCGAGGCAGTTCTGCCCGATAAACATGAGCGAGTCCGGGCACATGCGTGTCTCGTCGAAGTCCTCACCAGGAAGGCTCATGCCAGTGAGTGCGTCTGCGAGATTGCGAAGGTTCTGCTCCAGTTCGTCGAGGACATGCCATGCGTCTGACGCGACGGCGCACGGGTGAGGACCGCCCTCGTATGTAACGACGATGACGTGAAAGTCGCCATTCCACCTCAGCAGACTCGCCCAGAGTGCGCCGATCTGTCGCATGTCGAAGATCCAACTATGGTCCCACGGACTCGCTGTAATCACCATCGCGGCGATATTTTGGACATTGTCATCTAGGATGTTGTGCATCAGTTGTGCGTTTGACGCACCGGGCCGATGCACGTGGCGTCGCAGGTGCGCCCCGGCAAGATGCAATTCTTCTCCGAAGAGTGCGCGTGTTAGCAGATCTTCGCCTGCTTGAAGAGCTGACGTATCTTGCACCGCAAAGTACCTACGCGACCTTATCAGCTGCGGCAACTCACGCTTGAGCAACTCGACGGCAGATGAGTCAGCATCGAACGGCAGCACGCATAGTGCAGTTGCGCGTGCGCCAGGTTCCTGCAGTGCTACTTCGAATGGTGTTACGAGTTTGAACATTTCTCGCGATTGCGCTTCTCGCGCCTTCGCGAATCGGCGGCCCCGGCCAAAGACAGCGACGGGCAGGTGCGAACGGTTCACCGAGATTAGCTCGACGGCTCCGACTGCAGAGCGCAACTGCACACCGCATCCAGCACCTTGAATGGGGCGCGAGAGGTCAAGTCGAATTGAACTCGCTGACAGATCCGGCCGCGCGATTTGATCAGATTCACAGGCGACCAGCACGGCCAGGATCGCTACGGAGAACAGCGCGCGCGTGCACGACTTGAGATGAGTCACAAACTCTCCGCGAAGTGGATTAGGGACGAGCGGCTCTCTCCGCCGCCATAACGTGTGCTTCTGCTGTGGACGCTCATACAAAAAGGGTTGGGCGGGG
>JAYUWY010000388.1:0-13741 GCA_043753285.1 Gemmatimonas sp.
CGCTCCGCTTCCTGCTCGGCGATGCGCAAATCGAGCAAGCGCGAGCGCAACACTTCCATGCCCTTCAGCTTGTTCTGCAGCTGCGACTTTTGATCTTGCTGCGACACCACAAGTCCCGACGGAATGTGCGTGATGCGAACGGCCGAGTCCGTGGTATTCACCGACTGTCCACCGGGCCCCGACGCGCGAAACACATCGATGCGCAATTCTTTGTCTTCGATCTTCATGTCGATTTCGTCGGCTTCGGGCAGTACGGCGACTGTAGCAGCCGACGTATGAATGCGCCCAGCCGCTTCCGTCGCGGGCACACGCTGCACGCGATGCACACCACTCTCAAAACGCAGCGCTCCGAACGCTTGCGAGCCGCTCACCTTGAACACGGCTTCCTTCAAACCGCCAAGTGTGCCGTCGCCCATCGAGATGGTCTCGATGCGCCAGCCGCCGTGCCGTTCGATGTAGCGCGTGTACATGCGGTAGAGATCGGCCGCGAACAGCGCTGCCTCGTCTCCGCCGGTGCCGGCGCGAATTTCGACGATGGCGTTGCGATCGTGCAGCGGATCGGGGGGCACGAGCAAAGGCCGAAGAGCTAGCTCTTCGGCCTCGATCGACACAATCAGACGCTCCACCTCGCGGCGGGCCTCCGCAACCATTTCGGCGTCATCAAACGACAAAAGCTCGCGCGCCTGCACGAGCCCCTCGTCCATCTTCGTGAGATGGATAGCGCGCGCGACCACTTGGCCGAGGCGCTGATGTTCCCGACCGAGGGAAGCGAGAAGCTTTGCGTCCCTGACGGTCTTAGGATCCAGTAAATCGCGCTCGACTGCTTCGGCGCGCAGGAGCGCGTCGGCTAGCCGGTCGCGGATACTCAGGCGGTCGCCTTCCCGTACTTCTGACGGAAGCGCTCAACACGGCCAGCGGTGTCGATCAGCTTCTGCTTGCCCGTGAAGAACGGGTGGCAGTTCGCGCAGATGTCGGTATGGATTTCGGCGATGGTCGAGCGCGTCTGGAACTTGTTGCCGCAGGCGCAGGACACGTTCGCGGTCGCGTACGTCGGATGGATTTCGGGCTTCATTTCTACCTCAGGTGCGGATTCAGAGCGAGCCAAGAATATTAGTCGGGATACTGGGTAAAATGCAAGGTGACAACAGTTTGAACGTTTGACACCGTCCAGCGGCGGGGATACCTTCGCCTCTTAATAGACAGCCCCCTCGGTTTAATCCCCCTCCGTACGGTATGAATACCGCCGATTTCCTCACCACGGTTCCGCTCTTCAAATCGCTCGGCAGCGAGGTCGCGCACTTCGCTGGTCTCGCGCGCGAAAAGAGCTATCCCCGTGGTAGCGTCATTCTCTTCGAAGACGATCCGGGCGATTCACTCTTCGTCGTCCGCGACGGTCGCGTAAAGGTCGTGCTCGTGGCCGAGGACGGCCGCGAAGTCATCCTCGGAATCCTCGGCGTCGGCGAGCACTTCGGTGAACTCTCGCTCATCGACGATCAGCCCCGTTCGGCGCACGTCGTCGCAATGGAAGACAGCACGCTGCTCGTGCTGCGCCGCGAAGATTTCCGCCGCCGCGTGGAGCAGAATCCGCAGGTGGCGTGGGCGCTGTTGATGGAGTTGTCGCGTCGTCTGCGCCGCGCGGACGAAAAGATTGGCTCGCTGGTACTGCTCGACGTCCCCGGCCGCATTGCGCGGGTGATTCTGGACGCGGCCGAAGAGGGCGGCACCGAAGAGATTGAGAAGCCGCTCACGCACCAGACCATTGCACACGTCATCGGAGCGTCGCGCGAGACCGTTTCTCGCGCGATGCGCGAGTTCGTGGACGCCGGCTGGATTTCCACCGAGCGCCGCCGCATTCGCATCACAAACCGGGGAGCGCTGGAGAAGCGGTCCCAGCAGCGCCTGTGACGCCAATGGGGGACTGTGACGTCTATCACGAGGGGTCAGTGATGCCCTTCCTTCACTCTGAAGCCTCCACCAGCGCACATTTCAGTGTGACTTCGGGGGAGCAATGAGCTTGCGGGTCCGTTTTTGGGGGACTCGAGGGTCCATTCCCACACCTGGGTCAGACACGGTGCGGTATGGCGGGAACACGCCGTGCGTGGAAGTTCGGACCGACGAAGGGTGGTTGATCATCCTCGACGCCGGTACGGGCATCCGCGAGTTGGGGCGGGATTTGCTGGGGCGGTCCAACGGGGCACCGATTGTGGGGGATTTGTTCCTCACGCACGCGCACTGGGACCACATTCAGGGGATTCCGTTTTTCGCCCCGATTTTTGGACGCGGCAATCACTTTACGATTTGGGGCTCCGAGTCGCTTGAGCGGAGCTTTGCACAGGTGCTGAAGGACCAGATGTCGCCGGTGGTGTTTCCGGTGAGCTTCGAGGAACTGGACGCAACGATCGACTTTAAGGGGCTGCCGGAAGGCACTCCAACCGCTGGCAGGGGGTATGAAGTCACGGCATTTGCCGTGCAGCACCCCGGCGGCGCGTTGGGTTATCGGTTTAAGGCTGCAGGCAAGCCAAACGGCGGGTTGGTATATGTGTCGGACAACGAGTTGGCAGCGCATCCGCGCTACGACGCGAGTCCGGACTGGCGAAATCGGATGGTGGCGTTTGCTCGTGGCGCGCAGGTGATGGTCCACGACACGACGTACACGACTGAGGAGTATGACCACCACCGCGGTTGGGGGCACTCGACCTACGCGGAGGCGGTGGAGCTGGCGCTGGATGCTGAGGTGGGGACGCTCGTGCTGTTTCATCACGAACCCCGCCGCACCGACGACCAGCTCGACCATCAACTGGCCCAGTGCCAGAAGACGGTGAAGGACCGCGGCGCCAAGTTGCAGGTTGTGGCGGCCGCGGAAGGTTTGACCCTGACTCTCTAACCTCCTGAGGAGGCTGTGATGTTGAAGCAAATCGTACGTGCCACTGCAGTGTTGACCTTGGCGACCACTTCGTTGTTCGCCCAGGCAGACACGCGCCCCACCGTGGCCGTGCTGCCCTTCGTGAACAGCGCCATTGGCCAGGCAAACGCCGAACTCGCACCGCTCTCTAAGGGCATCGCTGACCTCCTGATCCAGGAACTCATGCAGAACACGGGCATCCGTCTCGTGGAACGCGAAAACATCAACGCGATCCTGGCCGAGCAGAACCTCGCCCGCGATGGTCGCGTGGACGATGCCACCGCTGCGCGCATCGGCCGCCTTCTCGGCGCCAATCACATCATCACGGGCTCGTTTGTGACGGACCGCTCGGGCACGATGGTCGTGACGATCAAGACGATTGACGTCGAGACCTCGCGCATCTCGTGGACGCACATGGACCGTGACCGCACGGACAACTTCTTGGCGCTCGTCGCCAAGGTGGGTCAGGCCACGAACGTCGGCTTGAAGCTGCCGGCGCTCACCCCGCAGGCGCGTCAGACCAGCGAAGCCCGCAGCGCCACGCAGGCTCGCGTACCGTTCCGCGCAGTCATGATGTACTCACGCGCCATCAGCGCGCAGGACGCTGGCAACCGCGCGGAAGCTCTGACGCTGTTTAATCAGGTCGTGACCGAGTTCCCGGCTTTTGAAGACGCCAAGACCGCCCGCGACCGCCTGCAGGGCGCTGGCGGCTGATTTCCGACTGGCGGGTAGTGCCTCCGCCGCGATAACCTTGAACCGCCGACGCCCACGCTGGGCGTCGGCGGTTCCTGCGTTCACCCCTCGCTCATCCACGTGCAGCCTCTCGTACTCGTACCCGAAGGGCGCAGCATCCCATCGCTCCCCACACTCGGCGCCGACAGCGCCATCGAAGTGCGGCGCGTGCAGGCGTTGCCGCTGGCGAGCGAGCTGACGGACGAGCGCCCCATCGTGGCGTTCGTGGACGCGGCGCTCGCACACGGACACGCGGCGCATCTGGCACCGTTGGCCGAACGTGCGGCGTTGGTGGGACTTGGTGAACCAGGTGAAGCGGCGCCGAGTGGCGCGCTGGTAGATGCAGCGCTGGTTGGCTGGCTGGCTGCAGACGCACACCCTGCCGCGGGGCGCACCACGCTCCAAGGTGCGCTACGCCACGCTGCCGCACTCGTGGCCGCACAGCGCGCGTCTCGGTTGCAGCAGTCGTCAGCGTCGGATCTGCGCGAGCTCTCGCGCGTGGGCGCGGCACTCGCCACCGAGCGCGATCTCGACACGCTGCTGGGCATGATTCTCACGCAGGCGCGTCGCCTTTCGTTGGCAGACGCGGGTTCGTTGTATCTCGTGGAGAAGGACGCGGACGGGAATCCCGCGTCGTTGCGGTTTAAGCTGTCGCAGAACACCTCGTTGCCGGAGCTGCCGTTCTCAGAATTCTCGGTGCCGATTGATCACACGTCGCTTTCGGGCTACGTGGCCGCCACCGGTGAGCGTTTGATGATTGGTGACGTGTACTTGCTCCCCGAGCACGTCACGTACCGGCAGAACCGTTCGTTTGACGACAAGTTCGGTTATCGCACGAAGTCGATGTTGGTGTTGCCGATGTTCACGGTGAAAGACGAGATCATCGGCGTGCTGCAGTTGATTAACAAGAAGCGCGCGTTCGACACGATGTTGACGTCGGCAGACCTCGTGCAGCAGCAGGTCGTGCCGTTTGATGAGTACTCGGCAGAGATGCTCGTCGCGCTCGCGGCGCAAGCTGCGGTCGCAATTGAAAACTCTCATCTGTACGAAGACATCGAGCGCTTGTTCGAGGGCTTCGTCACCGCGGCAGTCACCGCGATTGAATCGCGAGATCCCACAACGTCTGGTCACTCGTTTCGTGTGGCGACGCTCACCACAGGACTCGCCGAATCCGTAGATCGGGGTGGCGAGGGGCCGTATCGCGGCATGACATTCTCCAAGGACCAGCTGCGCGAGCTGCGCTACGCGGGCTTGTTGCACGACTTCGGAAAAGTCGGCGTGCGCGAGCAAGTGTTGGTGAAACAGAAGAAGCTGTACACGAGCGATCTCGCACTCGTGCGCGGACGCTTTCAGTTCTTGATGCAGCAAGCCGACCTAGAATACGAACGCGAGCGGGCCGAGTACTTGGCCGATCACGGGCAGCGCGACTATCCCAATGCCGCTGCGCGCTTAGACACGCTCCGTCGCGAACATCGCGACCAGCTCTCGCGCTGGCTGGACGCTATCACGCGCGCCAATGAACCGACGATTCTCCCCGAAGGCACGTTTGGCGAGCTCGAAGAAATCCACAAGCAGACGTACGTGGACTTCGATGGCGTCGTGCGCCCGCTACTCAGCGAAGATGAGTTGCGCTTCTTGATGATCAACAAAGGCAACTTGGATATGAAGGAGCGCCGCGAGATTGAATCGCACGTGACGCACACGTATCGCTTCTTGCAGCAGATTCCGTGGACGCGCGAGTTGCGCGGCATTCCAGATATTGCGTACGGGCATCACGAGAAGCTGAACGGCATGGGATATCCGCGCGGCGTGGAGGCGAGTTCGATTCCCGTGCAGACGCGCATGATGACGATCGCGGATATTTACGATGCGCTCACGGCGACGGATCGGCCGTACAAGCGCGCGGTGCCGATTGAGCGGGCGTTGGATATTCTGCACGCTGAGGCGAAGGGCGGGCTGGTGGATCCGCATCTATTGGAGGCGTTCATCGCGGCGCAGGTCTGGAAGCGCGTGACGCCGTCGGAAGGGACGAGGAAGCGAACGAGTGGGCAGTCGGGGAGCTTCTCGTATCCCTGAGTTTTCTTAACTGCTTCACCACGAAGGCACGAAGTACCGCAACTGCTTTTTGGGGGTCTGCACCGATGTATCGGCGCGGACCCCCAATGATTTGTCGTACTTCGTGCCTTCGTGGTGCATGCCGTTTGCTTTACGCCGCGCCCCAGCCGCCACCACCGGGCGTGCGAATCTCGAGCACGTCGCCTGCATTCAGTTGACGACGGCACTTGGGCGGGAGCTTCTCACCATTCAACAAGTTCTCGCCGAGCGCACCTGGTCCACCGCCTTCGGCGCCTTGGGGCGCTCTGGTGCGACGCTCAGTGAGCAGGGTGACCGTGCACGGCTCAAGCACGCGATAGCGTCGGATCACACCTTCGCCGCCGGCGTGTTTGCCCTTGCCGCCACTTCCTTCACGCAGCGCGTATCGCTCGATGATGATCGGGTACGCGTGTTCGAGTGATTCAATCGGCGTGTTGCGCGTGTTGCTCATGCCCACGTGCACGCCGCTTGGGCCGGTGCCGCGAGCGCTCGCACCTTGGCCGCCGCCGAGTGTTTCGTAGAAAGTCCAGCCCGCGCCGCCGAAAGTGACGTTGTTCATGGTACCCTGCCCCTGCGCGGGGACGGGAACGCCGGCGCTGGCGAGGGCGGCGAAGAGGAGATCGGTCAGTCGCTGACTCATCTCGACGTTGCCTGCGGCCACGGCCGCGGGGCTGCGCGCGGCGATGCAGCAGTTGTCGGGCGTCGTGATGTGAATCGCGCGTGCAATGCCGTCGTTGGTGGGGACGTCGTCGTCGAGCAGACTTCGCAACACAAACAGTGCAGCGGCGCGCGTGACTTGAATGGGACAGTTCACGTTGCCGCGCACCATTGGTGCGGTGCCAGTGAAGTCCAAGTGCATCGCACCATCGCGCACGGTGAGTGCGACTTGGAGCGGGACTGCATCGTCGGTGACGCCGTCGCCTTCGAGGATGTCGTTGGCGACTCCACGTGCACCGTTGAGCGGCTGCAAACGCGCGACTGCGCGTCGTTCGGCGTACTCGAGCAGCGATGCGCCGGCGCGTTGTACTTCCTTGCGACCGTGACGCGCGATGAGTGCGCACCAGCCGGCCGCACCGGCGGCGCAGGACGCGCGCTGCGCGGCGAGGTCACCGCGACGTTCGTCGGGCGTGCGCACGTTGGCCAATACGAGCGCGAGGAGCTCTTCATCCATCACGCCTTCGCGCACGAGGCGCACGGGCGGCAGGATCAAACCTTCCTGCACGAGTTCGGTGGCGCCCTGCGGCATGGAACCGGGGCTCATTCCGCCGACATCCGCGTGATGCGCTCTTACAACCGCGTAGCCGGCCACCGTGCCTTCATACGCAATGGCTTCGACCATCGTGAGGTCGGGCAGATGCGAGCCTCCGGCCCAGGGAGAGTTGAGCAAGAACACATCGCCGGGGCGCGGGCCAAGCGCGCGCACGGCGCGCACGCTTTCGGGAAGCGCGCCCAAGTGCACGGGAATGTGCGCGGCCTGCGCGATCATCTGGCCTTCGGCATCGAAGAGCGCGCAGCTCGCGTCGCGACGCTCGCGAATATTGGGCGAGAGCGCACCGCGAATGAGCACGCTGCCCATTTCTTCGGCGATAGTCGCGAACGCGGAGCCCCAGACGGCGAGTGCGAGCGCGTCGCTCACTTATTGCGCTCCAGCTTCCAACCGCCGATGCTCAGCGGGCGCGCGTTCCATCCGTCTGCTACAAACAGCGTAGCGTCTGGCAACGCAATTGTGGCGGGGCCTGCTGCTGGGGTGTCCGTCAGTGCGTTCTCGTCGCGATCGAAGCGCACCGCACGTGCGGGCTCGCCAGCTTCGTGCCTCAACGCGACAACCTCGGCGTCCGCGGGCAGCGTGAAGCCGTAGCGCGCTTTGTGCATCTGGGCGAATCGCCCGGCGAGTGCCGCGCCGTTGTCCTTGTCGAGTAAAGGAATCTCGAGTTCGTGACCCTGTCCTTTGTAGCGCACGCGAGCGAGAGTGCGACGCGTCGTGCCCTGCACTTTCGCGGCCATCGAGTTAGTTGCGTCGCTCAACGTCGTTGCGGTGAGCGACGCGCAAGACGCCAACAGACTCATCGCCGCTTCATGACGCTCCGGTGCGAGTGCAAGACCGACGGCACTCAACACGCCGGCGAATGGCGGCACGATGATCGTGCGCATGTCGAGTGCATCAGCAAGCGCGCAGCCGTGCAGCGGGCCGCCACCACCAAATGCGACGAGCACGCATTCGCGCGGATCCACGCCGCGCTCAACGCTCACTCGACGCAGTGCGCGCGCCATCTCAGCATCAGCAATCGCGACAATCGCTTGGGCAGTGCGTTGCACATCACTGCCGAGCTTAATGGCGAGCTGCTCGATCGCCTTGGTCGCGCCGCTAAGGTCCAGCGCGACGCCACCGCTCATCGCGCGCGCGGCGATGCGGCCGAGTACGAGTTGTGCATCGGTGACTGTGGGCTCCGTGCCGCCACGTCCAAACGCAACAGGCCCTGGTCGCGCGCCGGCGCTGCGAGGTCCGACGCGGAGTGCGCCGCCATCGTCGAGCCACGCAATGCTGCCGCCCCCTGCAGAAACTGTCTCCACCAACACGCGAGGCAATGCAATCGGCGCACCGGCGACTTCACCACCCGCTTCTACGAGCGGCTCGCCGTCGAGGATAAGTCCAGCGTCCGCGCTGGTGCCACCGATGTCCATCGTCAGCGCGCTCTTAATGTCCAGCGCGCGAAGCACAGCCGCTGCGCCAACAACGCCACCGGCGGGCCCAGAAAGCGCGAGCGATGCGGCGTGTCGCGCCGCGCTCGATGCAGCGCGCATGCCACCGCCGCTGGTCATTACGGACGGCGCGGGCTGCGACGCCGCGGCGAGTCGGCCGGAGAGCTTCTCGAGATACTTCACGACGGCAGGTCGCGCGTACGCCTCTGCAGCAGCAGTCGCGAAGCGTTCGAACTCACGAATCTCTGGCAAGACATCGGCGCTGGTTACAACTTCGAGGTCCTGCTGCGCTGCGCGCAATGCCGCCGCGATGCGCTGCTCGTGCGCATCATCCGCGTACGCGTGCAGCAGCGCGACGACGACGATCTCTGGTTTTCGCTTGAGAACTGCGGCGACGACCGCCGCGATGCCGGCATCGGTGAGCGCGCGCTCCACGCCGCGTGGTGTACGACGCTCAGGCACCGCCACGACATCGTCGCGCGCCACCAGCGCCGGCGGATGATGCCGCGAGAGATCGTACAGCGCCGCACGATCTTGCCTGCGCAAAAAGAGCACGTCTTCGGCGCCCTCCGTTGCACAGAGCACCACACGCGCGCCTTTGCGCTCGAGCAATAGATTCGTGACCACCGTCGTGCCGTGTACGATGGCGTCAGCGCGCGCGTCGAGCCCTGTGAGCGAGTCCACCACGCCCTCGCCCTGATCGCTGGGCGTGGAGAGCACTTTGCGCGCAACAACGCGGCCATCTGTTGTGAGTGCCGCACGATCAGTAAACGTGCCGCCGACATCGACGCCAACGCGCCAGCCAGAGCTGCTCAGGTGGCCGGCTCCGCGAGTGGTCGCGTGTGGCGCCAGATGGCGAGCGCGAGTCCGGCGTGCGCGGGGAGCAACATCAGCAGCGGACCGCCAAGTTGCTGCGTGACGAACGGCGCAAGCAACGCCGCGAGCAGTGCGCAACCCGCGACGACGCCAAGCGTAATCAGCGCGAAGCGCGAGAGCTCACCACGCAGCACTGCGCGCGCTCCAACCACCGCTGCAACAAGCGCAATGGGCGAGCACAACAGCAGCGTCAGGTTGTTGTACCAGAACACGTGCGCCGAGCCGACCCACATGAGCAGAATCACGGAGCCGATGATGCCCGTGATTCCATAGAACAGCGCCGCCATCACCGCAGCCGGAATGCGGCGTGCGCGTCGCGAGCCCGCGCCAATCGGAACCAGCATCATCATCCACACGCCGAGCACTGGGCCAAGCGCACCCAGCGTGAGGCCACGATCTTCCGCGGGCTCCGCAACGCGCGCAGTCGGTGTGTGCAACACAACTTCCTGCGCCACGAGCGGCATCGTGCCGCCCGCTGGATTCGGCACGGTGACATCGCGCAAATAATCGCGCAGCCGCATGGGAATGAACATCGCTTCCCACGCGCTCATTGGCGCGTCAGCGAGTGGCCCGAGCGCGAGGTCAATACCGAGTTGCGAGTAGTGCGTGGCACCCGTGAGGCGAATGGACTCGCTGCGATACGTCCAATCACTCGTGATGGGCACGAACCGCCGCTTGAGCGAACCGCCGAGCACGGCGTCCAGCACATCGCGAATGCGCGTCGAGCAATTGTCGCGATAGTACTCGTAGCGATAGTAGCGATTGGCTTCGAGCGCCTGCGTCTGCACGAGCGTCGCAAGTTCCGCGCGCTCAGCAGGCGTCAGATTCAGTACCTGCTCCGTGGTCGCCCGATCGTTCGAGGTATAGAAATCGATCAGTAGCGCCGACGGAAATGCTTCGACCCAATAACGCGTGTCACCAGACAGAAAGCGGCCCAAAAAGTTGGGCTGCTTGAAGTCAAACATGCCCCAATTGTACGCGAGGTCAGAGCCGGTTGCCGAGTCGCGAATGCGCAGCGCGTTGTGGCCGAAGCGCTCGAACACATAGTCACCGGGGCCCCAGGTTAAGATGGAGACTGTGAGCGATTCGCCGGGTTGTTGAGCGAGAACGGGACGGAAGACTGAAGACGGAAGGAATGCGAGTGCAGCCAGCAGCGCGCACCGAACCATCCACCACGCTCCTTCCCTCTTAAGTCTTCCGTCTGATCTCACAGACAGTCTTCCGTCTAAATGCCTCACAGCCGAATCTCTTTCCCATCTTCAGCCGCCTTATAGATCATATCCAGCAGCTTGTACACACGCACATGATTCTTCGGCGCGTCGTACGAGATCTCACCGCGCAGCACCGCCATAAAGTGCGCCAGCTCGGAGCGGTAACTCTGCGTGGTGACACTATCGCGCTGCGACGCGCCACTGGGTGACACGTCCACCGCCTGTCCGTGCAGCGACTTGATGATGCGCAGCGGCGACAAACGCGCGGAACCCTGCGTGCCGACAATCTCAAACCACCAGCGATCTTCGTCGCTCACGTAGTCCCAACGCGTATCCACCGTCACCGTGAAGTTGCCGTCGCATTCAATCATCACAAATGCAGCATTCTCCACCGCATTCACGCCGCGCACGCGCTCAATCGTTGCATTCACGCGTGTGACGCGAGGAAAGTCGGTGAGCCAGCCCGCGAGATCCAGCAGCGGCAGGCCCAGCTCGAGGAACGCACCGCCGCCCGCCTCTGCTCGACGCTGACGCCAGGGCGCCGTCGGGCCCAGACGCCGATACGAACCCGCGCGCACCGCGACAAGCTTGCCCAATTCGCCACCGCGCAAGAACGCGTTCAGCGTCTGCGCGTCGTTGCGGAACCGATGATTGTTGGCCACCATCGCAATGCGATCCGCCTTCTCGGCGGCCGCCACCACGCGCTCCACACCACGCGCGTTGAGTGCGAACGGACGCTCTACCAACACGTGCAGCCCGGCCTTCAACGCCGAGAGCACGTGGACTTCGTGCGCGTGGTTGGGCGAGCAGATGACAATCGCGTCGAGCCCAGGCACAGCAAGCAAGTCGTCGATGTCGGTGCACCACGTCTTCACACCAAAGCGCTGCGCGATGCCGCGGACTTTCGCCGCATCATTATCGCAGAGCGCGGCAATCTCCGCGCCGCGCATTTTCGCGAGCACGGGCAAATGCGCCGTCTGCGCGATGGCACCTAGTCCGAGCACACCGCAGCGAATCGGGCCGGTCTTCGGAGTCGTGATCGTTGGCACAGGCGTCGTGGGCTACGCGAGGACTACAAGGAAGGAAGCGACCCGATGGTCGTTCCGGGAAAATACGTGCGAAGAATCATCCGAGCACTCTGCCCTGCGCGGGCCCGGCCGATTGCTCCCCACTGACACATCCCTACCCCGTGACCGTAGCCGTTGCCACGGAGCACGACGCGGGTGATGCTCGACGAGGACGCTTCGGCGGACACAGAAAAATACGAGCTGGGCAGTGGCTCGCCACTAGGGGTGCGCAGGACGTTTCGCGATGCGTTGCCAGCGACGTCGAAGGTGCCGGCTGCGGTGCGGAGCTCCAGCACGCGCACGCGGCCGCTCGGGAATCGCTCGGCCACGCGAATCGCCTGCACCGCCCCTGGTCCGCCGCTCGGCACACGAGTCACGGAGCTCAGGTAGCGAGCCACCACCGCGTCGAGCTCGGCCCCCGTGAGCGAACGCTCCCAATAGAATCGTGGCGCGATGTCGCAGTAGTAGCGCACCTCACGCCCGGGCAGCTTGTCGCTCACGCGCTGGAGATACGGTTCGCCCGCCGATCCTGGCCACGCTTCCTGCGCAGTGGCGGTCTCTCCGCCGCAGGCCGACGAGTACGGCGCGGCAATGACGCGGTCGCCGTAGCGCAGCACGAGTCCACGCGTGGCGTCCACCGCCGCCGACGCGTTGGGGCGCTCGGCGTCCGCGCCGCCGTAGACTTGGTCCGCCGTGGACGCCACGAGCTCAAAGTGCTCGCTGCGTCCGCGTCCCGCGCGCGCGCGCGCGGCCAACAAGCGCGACACTGTGTAGGAGCGCGCGGCGATCGCCTGCGCCTCGAGCGCGGCGCTTTCGGCGGCTGGACGCTCGCCCAGCTCCAGCGGCACAACGCCTTTGAGATACTGCTCGAGCGGAACAATGTTCACGACGAGTACGCCGGAGTCAGTGCTCACCGTGCGCAACGCGCCGCGGTAGCGCTTGCCCTTGAAGCGCACGAAATCCGTGCCGCTGGGCGAGAGTCGATCGGGCACTTCGCTGGAAGTCGCGACGCCGAGTGCGATGCGCACCGCGGGATCAGAACGCGAACCAGTGCCTGTGTCGGTGCGCGGCGTGCCGCCGAAACAGCCGGCGACGACCAAGGCGGCCGCGAACAGCGCCGCCCAACGCTTCACCGTCCGAAGCTCCCCATCGAGGCGCTCATCATCGGCAGCTCACGTGAACGCTGCCGTGCAGACTCGGCGGCAGGCACCGGAATCAACACGCGCTTAAAGGCCGCGATGAAATCGTAGTCGTCGATGACTTCTTCGACGAGCACTTCGATGATGCTGCCCGCCGGTGCGTCGGTGTGCACCCACGTGACGCCGTCGATGTCATCGGCCTGCCACGGCAGACGTGCGCGCGCGGGCTCGTTCTCCGTCGCGGCCATATCAATGAGTGCTGGCGCCACCGTGCCCACGCGCGACTCATAGCGCTCCGCCGTGATATGACGCTGCGCTTCTTGCAGAATCTCTTGGCGCTGCCGCTTGATGCTCTCCGGCACGTCGTCCACCATCTCGGCGCCCTTCGTGCCCTCCTGCGGCGAGTACGTGAAAACGCCCACGCGCTCGAACTGAATTTCTTGGAGGAAATCTGACAGTTGTTTGAAGTCGTCTTCTGTCTCGCCCGGGAAACCGACGATCACCGTCGTGCGAATCGCGACACCAGGCACCGTTTCGCGGAAACGCGCGACCTTCTCGCGAATCGTTTTCTGACGCTCCGGGCGACGCATGCGCTCCAACACAGCATCACTCGCGTGCTGCATCGGCATGTCGAGATACGGCACGATGCGCGGTTCGCGCGCAATGACCTCTAACAGCTTGGGCGTGATGCCCGCTGAGTAGAGATACATGTTGCGGATCCACGGAATCGACGTCTCGGCCACGAGGGCTTCGAGCAGCTCCGGCAAACGCACCGACTGCTCGCGCAAATCGCGACCGTAGTGCGCCAAGTCCTGCGCCACCAAGTTGATCTCGCGCGCACCCTGCAGTTCAAGCAACTGCGCTTCCTTCACGATCTCGTCAGGCAAGAACGAGCGATGCTTGCCGCGCATCAACGGAATGGCGCAGAACGCGCAGCCGTGATCGCAGCCTTCGCTCACCTTCAGGTAGCGCACATGCGGTGTGTCGCCGCTGAAGATCCGCTCGCCAGGGTGCATCATC
>JAYUWY010000389.1:0-13712 GCA_043753285.1 Gemmatimonas sp.
TACGCCGAAGAAGCGCGACTCTTTGGCGAGATGGCGATGACGTCGGTGTGTAAGGAACTGATGTTCCTGTTCTACGCCATCACGTCGCTCAAGAAGGACAGCGGTGTTGGCGCGGACGTGAAGCCGCGTTCGGTGAACCGCATTGGCGTACTTGGCACGGGCTTCATGGGTGCAGGCATTGCCTCCATCAGCGTGCAGCAGGGCGTGCCAGTGCGCTTCAAGGACACGACAGCTGCCCAAGTGGCGAAGGGCGTGTCCGCGGTGAAGGATGTGCTCAAGGATCGACTCACCAAGCGGCAGATCACGCGTCAGCAGTTTGACGATCAGATGTCGCTCGTGAGCGGCACGGTGGACTACACCGGATTTGGTCGTCTTCCGCTGGTGATTGAAGCGGTGTTCGAAGAGCTCAGTGTGAAGCACAAGGTGATCGCCGAGGCGGAAGCGGTGTTGCCGCACGACGCGATTTTCGCGACGAACACGAGCACGATTCCGATCACGAAGATTGCGGCGGGAAGCAAGCGTCCGGAGAACGTCATCGGCATGCACTTCTTCTCGCCGGTGCACAAAATGCCGTTACTCGAAGTCATCGTCACGCCGCGCACGGCAGCTGACGTGACAGCGACGGTGGTTGAGTACGGTCAGCGCATCGGCAAGACGGTGATCATCGTGAATGATGCGCCGGGCTTCTACGTCAACCGAATTCTGGCGCCGTACGTAAACGAGGCGGGACTGCTGCTCGACGAAGGTGCAGCAGTGGACGCAATCGACAAGGCGATGAGCAAGTTTGGATTCCCTGTGGGTCCGATCAATCTCATCGACGAAGTTGGCCTCGACATCGCCGGCAAGAGCGGCGCGATTATGGCCGAAGCGTTTGGCGGACGTATGACGCCGAGCACGGCACTGCAGAAGGTGCTTGCTGCAGGCCGCTTGGGTCGGAAGGGCAAGCAGGGTTTCTACACGTACGACGATATGGGCAAGCGTGGCGACGTCGATGAAAGCGTATACCAGCTGTACTCTGGCGGCGGCAAGCGAGTCAGCGTTGAGCGCGAAGACATTCAGCGTCGCTTGTCGCTCGCGATGATGAACGAAGCCGCGCGCTGCTTGGAAGAAGGCATCATTCGCACGCCGCGCGATGGCGACATCGGTGCGGTGTTCGGCATCGGATTCCCACCGTTCCTTGGCGGACCGTTCCGATATATGGACGCGGTGGGTGTTGCCGAAGTTGTGAAGCAGCTCGAAGCGCTGAACGCCAAGCATCCAGGCCGCTTTGGACCTGCGAAGCTGCTCATTGATATGGCGCGCGATGGACGTCGGTTCTATCCGGCGACTGGCAAGCCAGTCTAAGTAGCAAGACTTAAGACGGAAGATTGAAGGTCACTACACTCCTCTCCAGACGATGCGATCATTTCTGACGAAGCTGTTGGTTGCTGTGGCGGTCATCCTTCCGTCTTCGGTCTTCCGTCCCGTTTCTGCCCAACAAACCCGCGCCGAACGCTCCGCCTACACCGAGACGTCCACGCACGCGGATGTGATTGCATTCATCGACTCGCTGCAGAAGTTGCATCCGACGGCATTCACGCGTGATGTGATTGGCGCATCGAATGGTGGACGCGCGCTGCCGTACCTTCTGATCTCACGGCCGCTCGTGCGCACGGCAGAAGAAGCGCGCGCCACGGGCAAGCCCATCGTGTACGTGCAGGGCAACATTCACGGCGGTGAAATCGAAGGCAAGGAAGCGCTCCTCGCCCTCGTGCGTGACTTGATTGCCGATCCGCGCCCGAATGTGCTCGACTCCATCGTGCTCATCGCGGTGCCGATCTACAACGCGGATGGCAATGACGCGTTTGGTCCGCAGGAACGTTTGCGTGGTGCGCAGAACGGCCCGCAGAGCGTGGGCAATCGCCCCAACGCGCAGAACCTCGACTTGAATCGCGACTACATCAAGGTCGAGGCGCCAGAGACTCAGGGCGCACTGCGCATGTTCGCGCGCTTAGATCCCGACGTGTTCGTGGATTTGCACACGACCAACGGCTCGTATCACGGCTACGCGCTGACGTACTCGCCATCGCTGCATCCGGCCGCCATGGATCCCGCGCTGGCACCGGCCGGCGCGTGGACGCGCGACACGCTGCTCCCCATGCTGCGCGAGCGCATGCGCACGCGCCACAAGCTGGAAACGTTTGACTACGGCAACTTCCGCGGCCGCGATGACGTCACCAGCACGCAGAAGGCAGGCTGGGAGACGTACGAGCACGTGCCGCGTTTCGGCACGAACTACTACGGACTTCGCAATCGCGTGAGCGTGCTCAGCGAAGCGTACTCGCACGATCCGCTGGAGCGTCGCGTGCTGGCCACGCGCTTGTTCGTGCACGAGCTCCTGCGCGCCGTCGGTGAACAGCGCGCCACAATCATCGCCCGCACGCGCGGTGTGCGTGCACCGCGCGCCGGCTCGCCGGTTGCGCTCCGCTCACGCATGACGACCACGCCGTTTAACGCCCCGGTGTTGGTGGAGCCGCTCCTCGTCTCCGGCGACTCCGTTCGCTACGAGCCCGGCCTGCGTCGCAGCTTCCGTCGCTCCAACGTGTTCACGGCTGTCACCATGCCGGTGTACGATCGGTTCGAAGCGGCATACACGCGTCCGCTGCCGTCTGGCTGGGCGATTGATGCCCGCGCGACTGCCGTCATTGAGAAGTTGGCGTTCCACAACATTCCGCTCACGCAGTACAATGGTCGCGTGCGAGTGAACGGTGAGCAGTTCACCGTCGATTCCATCGTGCGCGCGCAGCGGCCGTTCCAGGGTCATCAAGAGGTTCGCCTCGAAGGCCGTTGGACGCGGGCGCAGTTGAACCTCGGTGGCGGCGCGTACTACATCGTGCGCGGCGATGCGTCATACTCGTTGCTCGCAGCAATCTTGCTTGAACCGGAGAGCGACGATGGTCTCACGACGTGGAACTTCCTCGACACTATGCTCACCGTTGGTGCAACGCATCCCGTTTCACGCATCCTCGGCACACTTCCGACTCCGCCAGCGCGCTAAGCGCTGACTATTCAATCCAATGCTCCGCAAGACGCTTCTCTATCTCTCGCACCAGCCGCAGATCTTTCGCTTTGTCCGCAACAACGGACTCGCGAAAAAGTTTGCGTCGCGCTTTGTCCCAGGTGAGACCATCGCCGCGGCCTGCGATGCTGTTGCACAACTAAACGCGAAGGGAATCAGTGCATCGCTCGACGTGCTCGGCGAGTCCGTGAGCAACGAAGCCGAAGCGCGCGAAATGGCCAAGCACTACCTCGATCTGCTCGACGAGATGCAGCGTCGGGGTCTTGAGGTCAACGTTTCCGTCAAACTCACGGCGCTCGGTCAGGACATCAATGACGCGCTGTGCGAAGAAAACATTCGCGCCATTCTCGCGAAGGCCAAGTCCTACAACGGCTTTGTGCGCTTGGATATGGAAGGTTCCGGGTACACGCAGCGCACCATCGACTTCTTCTCGCAGCGCCTCTACCCGGACTACCGCGACACCGTGGGCATTGTGTTGCAGAGTGCCTTGCGTCGCACAATGGACGACGTGGAGTGGAGCATCGCACAGCAGTGCCGTGTGCGCATCTGCAAGGGCGCGTACTTGGAGCCGGCGAGCGTTGCGTTCCCCGCAAAGAAGGACGTGGACGCCAACTACTCGATGGCGATGCATCGTTTGATGGAGCGCGGGCGCTACGCGGGCCTCGCGACGCACGATGAGACGCTCATTGAAGACGCGACGCGCTTCGCCAAGGAGAAGGGCATCAGCAAAGACCGCTTTGAGTTCCAAATGCTCTACGGCGTGCGACGCGATCTGCAGGAGAAGCTCGTGAAGGACGGCTGGCGCGTGCGTGTGTACGTGCCGTTTGGATCGCAGTGGTATCCGTACCTCATGCGTCGCCTCGCCGAGCGTCCGGCGAACTTGGCCTTCATCACGGGGAACGTGGTGAAGGAGATGGTCACCTTCCGCAAATGAGTCGTTTTCTCCCCGCGGACTATTCCAAGGGCGACGAGACGACCGTCGGCGGTTATGAGGCAGTGCATGCGCGTCCGGCAGCGCTTGATGCGCCGGACGGCTTTCCATACAGCATCGCGCGGATGGTGGACGCACTCGTGGATGATGAGCGCGGTGCGTACGGTGCGTATCTAATGTTTTTGCGTTGGCGCAAGATTGGCGAGGAAGGCGTAGAGGGTCATGTCGAGACCGAGTATCTCGAGTTCGCCGCATCGCGCGACGCCGTGCTGGAGAAGCTGGGCAACTGGCCGCTCGCGCGTGCGCAGGAAGTGTTGAGCGGCGAGCTCGCGTTGCTCTCGCCGCCAACCACTGATTGGGATGACGACGAGGACGACGCGTGAGCACTCGCGACGGGATCGTTATTGAAGGCACCGGCGGCGTGTGGCTCGTGCGCTCGCGCGACGGCACGCAGGTGTCGGCCGCGCTCGCTGGCCGTCTCAAGCAAGAAGAGCGCGACTATGTGAAGCTCGCTCCCGGTGATCACGTCACCATGGAGCCCGATGAGCGCGCCGAGAACTGGCGCATCACGACGATTGCTCCGCGCCGCAGCGTGCTTGCGCGTCGCGAGCCGGGTGGCCGTCGCGGCGAACGCGTGCTCGCGGCCAATGTGGATCAGGTGTGCGTCGTATTCTCCGTCGCCAATCCCGAGCCGCACCCGCGCATGATTGACCGCTTTCTCGTCGTCTGCGAAGCCAACGAGCTCGAAGCACACGTGATCTTCAATAAGGTTGATCTCGCGCACGACACGGATGTGTTGGCTTCATTGGTCGCGCCGTATGTGAAGGCGGGCTATCCGGTGCACTGCACCAGTCTCAAACAGAACGTGGGACTGGACGAGCTGCGCGGCGTATTGCAGGGAAGAGTGACCGCCGTGACAGGCCCCAGCGGCGTAGGCAAGTCGTCGCTACTCAACACGCTGCATCCCGGACTCGACCTGCGCACCGCTGAGATCTCGATGAGCGTGAACAAAGGACGTCACACGACGGTCGGCTCCAAGCTCATTCCGCTGCCCGGTGATGTCGATGGCTATTTAGTGGACACGCCGGGCTTGCGCGAAATCGGCATGTGGGGCTTGCCGTCCGAGTCGTTGGACCAATGCTTCCCCGAGTTCAGGCCATACTTGGGCGAGTGCAAATTCCAAGACTGCGATCACGACGGCGAACCCGCCTGCGCGGTGCGCAAAGCGCTGGCCGTCGGTGCCGTCGATGCCGGACGCTACGACAGCTATATCAAACTCTTAGGGGAACTCCGCGTGTCTGAAAAGGTACGCTAGTCACTCCCCGTACTCGGAAGACCGATGCTCCGCTTATTGCTGGTTGTTGCCGTACTGCTTCCGTCCTCCGTCATCCGTCCCCAGTCCGCCGGTTCGCGCGACTACGAAGCCGGTCGCGCGCACATGCGCGCGGGCAATCCCGACCGCGCCGAGCGCAGCTTTGAGCGCGCGATCGAGAAGGAGCCGCGCAACGGGCTCTACCATCTTTGGCTCGGCAATGCGGTAGGTCAACAGGCGCAGTCTGCGAATGTGATCCGTCAACCGTTCATGGCGCGGCGCATTCGAGCCGAGTTTGAGCGCGCGGTGCAGCTCGACCCCAATCTGCTCGACGCGCGCGACGGACTTATCACGTTTTATTTGGTGGCGCCCGCAGTGATGGGCGGCGACGTCGGCAAGGCGCGCGAACAGCAGCGTGAGATTGCGCGTCGCGACGTTGTACGCGGCCACATTGCGGCAGCGAGCATTTCGTGGCACAGCCGCGACACGGTGGCCACCGAGCGCTCACTGCGCGCCGCGTCGGCCGCCGCACCGGATTCGCTCGCGCCCGCTGCTGCCCTCGCATCGCGCTTGTTGAACTGGAAACGCAGCGCGGAAGCGTTCGCCGTGTGGGACAGCTTCATCGCGCGACAGCCGCAGAGCGTTGCCGCGCGCTATCAGTTCGGGCGCCTCTCAGCGATTTCGGGCGAGCGCCTCCAAGACGGCGAGCGGCAACTGCGTGCGATTCTGGCTATCGAGACGTGGCCTGAGAATAACTGGACGCCAGGGAAGGCGGCCGCTCACTCGCGACTCGGCGATGTCCTTCGTCACCAACGACGTCGCGACGAAGCGCGTGCGGCCTATGATCGTGCGCTCGCGCTCGATGCCAACTTGCAGATTGCCAAAGACGGCTTGAAGGCGCTCGGCTCAGGGACTTAAACGTTCAATCGCCCACGCGCCGCCCTTAGGCGCGTAACGGAGTCGGTCGTGTAAGCGACTCTGACGCCCCTGCCAGAACTCGTACGACTCGGGTGTGATGCGATAACCGCCCCAATGCGCAGGGATGGGCACATCTTCACCGGGATGCTTGGCGTCGAGTGCTTCGTGGCGACGCTCAAGCTCGTCGCGCGTGGCAATCACCGAACTCTGCGCTGACGCCCATGCGCCAAGTCGGCTGCCGCGCGGACGCTGCACGAAGTACGCCGCGGATTCTTCAGCGGCCACTTTGGCGATGGGGCCGCGAATGCGCACTTGGCGCTCAAGCGGGCCCCACCAAAAGCACAGTGCCGCGCGCGCGTTGGCGTCCAACTCCGCGCCCTTCACCGAGCGATAGTCGGTAAAGAACACAAACCCGCGCGTGTCCGCCTCTTTGAGCAACACCATTCGCACATTCGGCGTGCCGTCGGCATCAGAAGTCGCCAGGGCCATCGCATTGGGTTCGTGCACCTTCGCCTCCTGTGCCTCGTGGAACCAGCGGCGAAACTGCGCCAGTGGATCCGCATCCACGTCCCCGATGTCGAGGGTGGCGAGACGGTATTCCTCGCGGAGGTGCGTGACGTCTAGGGACATGTCGAGTGGCTCAAAAGAGGCGGTGCAGCAAGCTGTACTGAAAGGTGGTGTAGCCGACGACGGCGCTCAACCTCCCCGAGGGAATCCCGGACGCGCGGAACCTATGGCTTGAGGCTGCGATTACTGCCACATTCATATGATGACCGAAGAGCTCGCCCCCGCGACCGATGCCCACGACGCTTTTAGTGCCCTTGCACTGACAGCGCTGGACGACGTTTATCGGTTTGCGCGGTCGCTGACGCGCGACGAATCGGACGCTGAGGATGTGGTGCAGGAGACGTATCTGCGCGCCTTCCGCAGCTGGCAGACGTTCCAGCCCGGCACCGATGTGCGGCGCTGGTTGTTCACGATCGCTCGCAACGTCTTTTTGCGGTCGCGCGAACGGGCGAATCGTGAAGTCACGTTGGACGACGATGGTTCTGAAGCCGTCGACGCCGCAAAGGCCACCGAGACCTGGGTGCGTCGTGGACTCGACCCGTTGCTCGCGCGCACGGATCTCGCGCCGGCAATCTCCGAAGCACTCGATGAAATCCCCGAGGTGTTCCGCAGCGCCGTCGTGCTCGTGGACCTCGAAGATCAGTCATACGAGGATGCCGCCGAGGTACTCGGCATCCCCGTCGGCACTGTGCGCTCACGTCTGTTTCGCGGCCGCAAGTTACTGCAAGAAAAACTGTTGCTGCACGCCCAAGATCTTGGATTGATCTCCACCCCCGGCACCGACGGGAGCAATGAATGACTACGTCTAACGATGGCGTCCCAATGAAGGAGTGCGATCGTGTGATGTCCAAGGTGTTCGACCTACTCGACGGGGAACTGACCCCAGAGAAGGAGCGCGAACTCCGCTCGCACATCACCTCGTGCCCCGACTGCTTTACATCGACCGATTTTGAACAGCGATTCAAAGCCGCACTTCAGGCCGCGCGCGGCATCATGCATTGCCCCGAAGGACTGAAGAGCAAGTTGATGAGCGCGCTGCGCGCTGAAGGTTATTCCCGCTGAGCGAGACGCCAGCAGGCACCGCCGCGCATCGCGCGGAGGCGACGACGCTGGGTGCACTGGCCTGCGGCGTACTCACCGTCACCGACTCGCGCACCGCCCAGACTGATGAGTCGGGCCCCCTCGCGCGCCGACTGCTCGAGGCCGCGGGACACACAATCGCCATTCACGCACTGTTGCCCAACGATGAGCCGCGAGTCCGCGCTCTCGTGAAAGAGTGGCTGTCTCGTGGTGATCTCAAAGCCATCGTCATCACCGGCGGCACCGGACTCGGCAGCAAGGACCGCACCGTCGAAGCCGTAACGCCGTTGTTTGAGAAAGAGATTCCGGGTTTCGGCGAACTGTTTCGCTTGCTGAGCTTCCAAGAACAAATCGGCACCACCGCGATTCTCTCGCGCGCAGTTGCGGGAAGCGCATCCGGTGCTGTGATTGTATCTCTTCCCGGATCGAAGGCTGCCGTCGAGCTCGCGCTCACGCGCGTCCTCATCCCCGAGCTTCGTCACCTGCTGCGCGAGATCAGTCGCTAGTGAAGATTTTTTCGTGGAACGTCAACGGCCTGCGCGCCGTGCTCAAGAAGGGCGACTTTCAAAAGTTTCTCGCCGCGCACAAGCCCGACATCATCTGCCTGCAAGAAACCAAGGCGCAGCGCGACCAAGTCGAAATCGATCTGCCGGACTACGAGGAGTATTGGAACTCCGCCGAGAAGAAGGGCTACTCGGGCACGGCAATATTTACGCGCAAGAAGCCAATCGCTGTCACCAACGGCTTGCTGAAGGCCGCGACGAAGAAGTTCAATCTCGTGGACAGCGAGGACCGCGACAGCGCCGAGGAAGGCCGCGTGATCACTGCGGAGTTCGACAACTTCTACGTGGTGACTGTGTACACGCCCAACGCGAAGGACGATCTGAGTCGGCTGCCGCTGCGACACAAGCATTGGGATCCGGCGTTCCTCGCACACTGCAAGTTGCTCGAGAAGAAGAAGCCCGTGATCTTCTGCGGCGACTTGAACGTGGCGCACACCGAACTCGACCTCGCGAATCCCAAGCCCAACGTGGGTCGCAAAGGATTTACCGTTGAGGAGCGCGCGGGATTTCAGGCGTTTGTTGACGCCGGCTTCGTGGACTCGTTCCGCCACTTCACGAAGGGCAACGGCCACTACTCGTGGTGGAGCCACTTCGCCAACGCCCGCGCGCGAAACGTCGGCTGGAGAATTGACTACGTGCTCGTGTCCGCGGCGCTGAAGACCAAGCTCAAGTCCGCGGAGATTCACGCGGACGTGATGGGCAGCGACCATTGTCCGGTGAGCATCACACTCAAGAAGTGAGTGTGATGCGGGGCGTCAGCTCTCGAGGTTGAGCGTCCAGCGAATCGGCATGTTCGGGTCGAGCGTGTCGCGGACGGAGCAGTACTTGGTCACTGCAAGCTCGATGGCGCGCTCCGCGTGCACACGCTCAATGCCCGCGCCCTTCATCGTGAACGTGATGTCCACCGCCGAGACGCGCGACGGCACCGCATTGGCGCGTTCACCAGTGACGGCGATCGCCAACGATTCCACCGGCGTGCGGCGCTTGGCGAGAATGTCCACGACATCAATGCCAGTGCAGGACGCGAGTGCGATGAGCAGCGCGTCCACTGGACTCGGCCCTGTCGCACCGCGCCCGTCTACGTGAATGGTCGCACCGCCGACGCGCCCACCATCAAACTGCTGATCGCCGGCCCACGTGAGCGCCACCTGCGAAGGCTTCTTACCCTGAACGACTTCCATCATACGAACTCCTAACTAGTTATCCAGCCCCAAGCGGAGCCGGTTGAGCGCCACGCGCCCGTTGGTAATCACAAGCAATGGATCCCGCAGCGTGCCGGGCTCGACGAGCGGATCGTGCTCGACGATGATGAGATCGGCCTCGTATCCTTCACGAATCCGCCCGGTGCGCGTTTCTATCCCAAGCAGTTCGGCAGCACCGCTGGTGGCAGTGGCCAGTGCGTCTCGCGGCGAGAGCCCGAGTGCAACGAAGCGCATGACCTCGTGGCTAATCCGCGTCGTGCTCTCGCGCGTGTAATCAGTATCGGCGCCCGTGGCGATGCGCACGCCCATCGCATGCGCGCGGCGAATCACGTCTTCGATGCGCGGCTGCATATGTTGGCCGCGCAACTCGAGCACGGGGTCAGCATAGTCGCCGCCGGGCGTCGTGAGATCCACAATCGTGGACAGCGTCGGTACGAGCCATGCGCCGCGCTCCTTCATCAAGCGCAGGGTGGAATCGGAGAGATATGTGCCGTGCTCGATGCTTCGCACGCCAGCCCGCACGGCCGCGTACGCACCCTCGTCGCCATGCGCGTGGGCCATCACCGGAATGTTCGTCTTCGCCGCTTCTTCCACGACAACGCGCAGCTGGGCTTCGGTGTAGGTCTGTTGCCGCGGATCGGTGTCCGGGAGTCCCGCCCGCTCGGTGCCGCGCGTCTTGATCCAGTTCACACCGTGCGCCGCATTTACCTGAACCAACAATCGCAGTTGTTCAGGAGTGCGCACGCCATTTGCGAGCGGGGCGAGGCGCGCGTCGGCGAGAATGGTCTCGCCCAAATCAGGTGAGACGAACACACCAGTGGCGAGCACATCGGGCAACACCAACCAACCAGACGTCGCGATGTCGCGCAGCGCGACGTCTTGGAAGTTGGGCACGCTCGCACTGCGCACTGTCGTCACGCCCGACTGGAGCGCGCGGCGCGCATCGGCGACAGTGCGAATGTGCGTGTGCGCATCGATCATCCCTGGCATCACCCAGCGATTGGCTGCGTCCAACACGCGAGCACCCGAGGGCACGGGCCCATCGGCGCGAATGCTCTCGATGCGACCGCCGCGAATGACAATAGTGGCGTTCCGCACGCCGTCCACCACATTGGCGTGCGTGATGGCGATCAGCTCCTGCGGCACCTGCGCGCCGAGGGTCGCGTGTGAAAACGCGAGCGCGAGGAGCGCACCAACGAGATATCGTCGCATCAGAGCACCTTATCCAATTCGGGTTCCGTTCTCGACTCTCTGATCAATCTGTAACAGTACAACATCCGTGGGCGAAGGCATTCCGCCGAGCACGAGCACTTCGCTCTTGAATCCCGCGATGCGACGCTCGCCAAGGTTGACGGCGGCGATGACCTGCCGCCCGACGAGTGATTCGGGCGTGTAACGCAGTGTCAGCTGCGCGCTTGAGCGTTTAATCCCAAGCTCCGGGCCAAAATCGATGGTCAGCTTAATGGACGGCTTGCGCGCCTCCGGAAACGGCTCGGCGGCGAGCACGGTCCCAACGCGCATATCGAGGGCGAAGAACTCTTCGGGAGTGGGCACTTGTTAAGGTACAAGACGGATGGCGGAAGTCGGAAGGGAAGAGCCCACCCGTGTATCTTTCCCTCACGTCTCAAGTCTCACGTCTCAAGTCTCACGTCTCAAGTCTCACGTCTCAAGTCTCACGTCTCAAGTCTCACGTCTCAAGTCTCACGTCTATGACACAGTACGAAAAGCACGTCTTCGTCTGCACCTCGGGTAAAGATTGCAAAGCCGCCGACTCGGCGGCCACCTTTGATTTCCTCAAGCGCGCCGCGCGCGATGCGGACATCGCGCAGCGCGTGCGTGTGAATCACTCCGGTTGTATGGCCCAGTGCGGCCACGGCCCGATGGTCGTCGTGTATCCCGAAAACGTCTGGTACGAAGGCGTCACGGTTGAGCGTGCGCAGCAGATCTTCGATGACCACCTCGTGGGCGACGTACCGGTGGACGACTTCCGCTACGTTGCACCGCCGGGCGACAACAAGATTGAGACCGCGTAGACGCATGAGCGAAAAGCATCCGCTCGAAGGGTTGATGGAGCCCTACTCGCGCCATGTGCTCGTGTGCACGGGCGGGTACTGCTCGCGCGATCGCGGTGGTCGCGCCATCTACGCCTCGCTCGCCCGGCTCCTCGAACGCGAAGGCCTGCTGTTTGGTGCGACACGAGTGAAACGCAGCGAAGCGCCCTGCGTGGGCGTGTGCACGGGCGGACCGATTCTCGTGGTGTATCCTGACGGCATTTGGTACGGCGGGGTCACTCCAGAGCTGCTCGAGCGCATTGTGGTTGAGCATCTCAAGGGCGGCCGTGAAGTCACCGAGGCCGTGTTTCACAGGCTCGCGCCGAAGGCCTCATGCGACGTAGATTCTGGGAATGACTGAGGACACCACGCGCATTCTCTACGAACGCACCGCCACGCACGGACACGTTGTTCGCATTCGCCGCGTGCCGTCGGCAACGGCCGCTGCAGTTGCTGCCGTGATCGAAGTGGACCGGCGCGTGGGCACGCCGCGCGAAGCAGAGGGCGGCATTCCGCCGGCACTCATGGCCGTCGAAGGAGACAGCGAGGACGCCGTGACGGCCTCGCTGCTCCCATTCGCCGATGATGATTCAGCCATCGCGCGGCTTTTGGCCGCGCGAGGCATTCGCTAGCGCTTAGCTGTTAGCCGCCATCGCCTGGAGACGGGCGACGCGCAGTTCGGTCGCTGGATGGGTGGAGAACAGCGCCATCAGTCCACCGCCCATCGCCGCCAGTGGATTCACCGCGGCCAACGCTGCGGCCGACGGCGCCACCTGCATTGGAATGCGCTTGGAGTACGCGTCGAGCTTGGTGAGCGAGCTCGCCAACGCCAACGGCTTCCCGCTGATCTCGGCGCCCACGGCGTCCGCCTTGAACTCGCGCTGACGCGAGATCGCCATCTGAATCACCGATGCGGCGAGCGGCGCGACGATAAACATCACGAGCGCGCCGACGATGTTGGAGTTGCCCTCTTCGTCGCGTCCACCAAACCAGAGCGCCATCTGCGCCACGGACGAGATTGCGCCGGCCAGCGTCGCCGTGACCGTCTGCAACAGCATATCGCGGTTCTTGATATGCGCCAACTCGTGCGCGATGATGCCCTCGAGCTCGTCCTTGTTCACGAGCTTGAGCAGGCCTTCCGTCACGCACACTGTGGCGTGCTCATGGTTACGGCCCGTCGCAAACGCGTTGGGCTGCTCGTGCGGTGCAATCGCGACCGTCGGCATCGGCAATCCAGCGCGCCGACGCAAACGATCTACCATCTCAAACAACTCGGGAGCCTGCTCGCGCTCGACGATCTGCGCGCGATACATCTTGAGCACCATCTTGGAGCTGTTCCAGTACATGAAGACGTTCATGCCGCCCGCAAAAAGCAGCGCGAGCATCAAACCGCCTTGGCCTCCGAAATACCCGCCGATTGCCCCCAAAAGGGCAGTCATGGCAGCCATCAGGGCGAAGACCTTCACGTTGTTCATCTAGTGCTCCGACAAGAGGTTACGGGTTCGTCTGCCACCTCGGCAGATTCGCCACCACACGCGAAGATTAATCACGCAACTGCCGTGCCAGTTCCTCCCTCGCTACGTTGCTACTCCGATGGCAAACGACTTCGACGCGCGCCGCAAACTGTTGGGCGCCGCCACCAAATATTTACTCGAGCCCACGAAGCCCGCCCAACCGGCGCCCTTCGTGCCACCGCGCCTGACCTTCAGCGCAATTCAGGAGATTTCTGTGTCCCGTAATCGCGATCGCATTCTCGCCAATCTCGAAGAGATGTACACCGAGGCTTTCAAGCGGGCGAAGGAGTCTGGCGACGAAGCGCAGCAAGCGTCACTCGACTTCGCGTACCGCCGCGAGCAGTTGTACTTCGAGATTCTGCTCGACGTGCGGGATGCGATCGAAAAGAAGTAGTTCGCTCTTTGCCTTGTTGGGAGCGCTCGTGCCGTGTCTGGCAATGGCGCAAGCCGACGTCGCGCGTCCCGCGCGTGAGACGGTCCGCCCGCCGTTCGCGACCGTACGGGTAGCAGGCACGG
>JAYUWY010000390.1:0-13710 GCA_043753285.1 Gemmatimonas sp.
GCGCTGGAGCGCCAATCCATCAACACCTTGGCGTCCATGTAATCGCTGATCGCGAAGTAGTAGCCGAGGTCGGAGATGGTGCGTTGATACGTAGGCGAATTGCGCACGATCTCGGACACACCAATACTCGGCGGCAACACGCCCGAGCGCCGGCCTGAGCGAATGTCTTGAAAAATGAACGGCAGCCACAACACCGGCACGTCAAATACGTACAACACCGCAGGACGTGCAACGAGAATGTTGTTACTGATCTGCTTGATCTCGCGCGACTTGAAATGGTAATGCGGCACGGAGTCGAGGCACGACGTGATGATGCCGTCGCGTCCCCAGAGCGTCGAGCGATCGGACGATGAATCAGTGGCGAACGTGGCGCGATGCGCTTCGACGCGCCACGCCACACCCTGCGTCGCCACCGTGGAAATTTCGCGCGTGCGGCCTTCACGGCGCTCAACGTCGTACGTCATCTCGCCGAGGCCTGTGACGTCCTCACCGCGCGCGGGATCGCGCAGAATGATGCTGTCACCGCGTGCGGAGATGATCTTCGTCGAATCATTGAACGTCAGCGAGCGCGACACGAGCATCGTGGCGTCGCGCTCAACGGCCGCGCGCACCGAGTCGCGGCCGGCGAGCGTCATCGTGCGCGTCGTCGTGTTGAATCCCACGGTATCCGCTTGATAACGCGTGGTGCGATACCCTGCCCGCTTGAGCATCGCGGTCATCGTGGAATCGTCAGGAATCCACGTGACCAGTACGCGCTCTGGCTTCTTGCCCGTCGTGTCGCCGGGCGCTCTGCGCGTCGTGTCGTTGGGCGCGTTGTTGCGATTGGGCTGTGAAATGCGCACGCCTTCGCCACGTCCGGTGGGACGCTGGGCAATAGCCATTGCGGGCGTGAACAGCAGCGCCGCAGCAAGCCAGCGCCACGGGCTTCGCATTACGCGGACGCCTTGCCGATCGATTCTTCGGCGCGCAAGCGACGCTGCTTGGCGCGGTACACGAAGAAGCTGACTACAATGCTGAACTCATACAGCAAGTAGAGCGGCACGCCGAGCATCACCGTCATCACAATCAAGTCACCCGGCGTGATAATCGACGCGACGATAAAGCTGCCGATGGCTGCATGCTTGCGAAATCCACCCAGCGCTTTGGGCGTGGTGAGCCCCATGGCTGTGAGTGCGAGAATGACAATCGGCAACTGAAACGTGCCGCCAAAGGCGAGGCACATTGTCACTGCGAAGCCCACATACTCGCGCGCGGAAATCATCTGCGAAAGCGACCCGCTCTGAAACGAGAAGAGAACGTCAAACATCGCCGGCATCGCGAAGCGAACCGCCAGCCACGCACCCGTGACAAAGAGTGCTGCGGCCCCGATGATCACGGGGATGACGACGCGCTTCTCGTGCGGATGCAGGGCTGGTGACAAGAATGCCCACGCCTGATACACCAGAACCGGCGAAGAAGCCGCGAGCCCCAAGCCGAACGCGATCTTGAGCACGATGGCGACGGGATCCGCCGGGTGCGTGAAGATCAGCTTGCCGTCGGGAAGGTATGGCTTGATGGGAGCGGCCACGATGCCAATCACGTCAAACTGCCACACGACGGCGAACGCAATCATCATGCAGACGAACAGCGTTCCCAGCCCCCAAAAGAGCCGCGTACGCAGCTCCTCGAGGTGCTCGAGAAATGGCATTTCCCCTGAGGGAGCCTGCTTGCTCATCGAATGCTCCGAGACCGGCGGTGCCGGCGTCTCGCTACGGACGGGCGCGCAGGAACTCCTGCGCGAGCAGCGCCGCATCCGAGCGCGGATACTGCGCGACGATCTGACGGTAGAGCGTCATCGCTTGGTCGGTCTGGCCAATGCTGCGCGCGGCACTCGCGCGCTTGTAGAGCGCGTTGGGGGCCTGCTCCGAGCGCGGATACCGCTCGACGACGAGCGCGTACACAGAATCTGCCGCGCGGCCATTGCCTTCATCCGCCCACGTCTCGGCGATGCCGTACAGTGCTTGCGGTGCGAGGT
The DNA here is from genome assembly GCA_043753285.1 of Gemmatimonas sp. GTDB lineage: Bacteria > Gemmatimonadota > Gemmatimonadetes > Gemmatimonadales > Gemmatimonadaceae > Pseudogemmatithrix. The sequence continues at coordinate 2,015 of JAYUWY010000390.1, forward strand.
CTGACGTGGGATGCGCGGTGAGCAGTTGCGTAAAGACCGCGCGCGCCGAGCTCACCGAGCCGCGACGCAGTTGGTCCTGACCCATCTGGTAGAGCTGCGCCGGTCCTGGCGTTGCCGGAGTCGCTGGTGCTGGCGCGGCCCCGGGCGGACGCGTGGAGTCGGCGCGCGGAACTGTGGCGGGCGCGGCCAACTCGGCGCCACGCTGCTCCATTTCTGCGCGCAATTCTTGAATACGGCGCTGGCTCTGTCCGGTGAGCTCTTGAATCATGATGAGCTGCTGCCGAATGGACTGCAGGTCTTCGCGCACATCATTGCGCAACTTGTTGAGCGTGGCGCTATGCGCGTTGCTGCTGTCCGTGAGCGCATCGAGCGCGCTGAGGCGGGTGAGCGTGACGCTCACCGCCGCGAGGTCGGTGCTGACCTGTTGAATCATGCGCGCCGTCGCGGAATCCGCGGCGACGCGTTCGGCCCGCATAGCCTGCACGTCACTGTGGACGATGCGTAGGTCCGTGCGAGTCGCGAAGCACGCGCCGGTCGTCAGAATGACGACCGGCGCGAGCCCGTAACGAAGAATCCGTCGCCCGATCACGGGAGGCGGAGCGTCTCCCCGCCAACGATGATCTCGAACTCATCGCGGCGATTCTGCGAATTCGCTGCCTCGTCCATTCCGGTCGCGGCGGGACGATCTTCGCCGAACGAGACGACATCAATACGGTCGGCGGCAATGCCGTTGTCCACGAGGTAACGCTTCGCCGCGGCAGCACGACGCTGGCCGAGGGCGATGTTGTACTCATCGGAGCCGCGCTCGTCGGTGTGCCCCGCGATGCGAATGCGGACAGCCGAGTTGGTGCGGAGGAGCGGAAGCTTGGCGTCGAGCGCCTGTCGGGCATCGGCGCGCAGTTCTGACTTGTCGTAGTCGAAGTAGATGGCCATGGCGAACGCGGCACGCGCGGCGTTCAACGCAGCGGCAGCTTCGGCGGCGGCACGGGCTTCGGCGTCACGACGGGCACGATCGGCAGCTTCGCGCTCGGCAGCGGCCCGGGCGTCGGCTTCGCGGCGGGCACGATCCGCAGCTTCGCGCTCAGCTGCGGCGCGGGCGTTGGCGGCGTTAATCGAGTCCTGATTGACGGTAGGAACTGGGGTCGTCACCGGGGGGGGCGTCGGGCAAGCGGACATCACGACCACAGCGGCCGCGAGTGTCGCAAGCATCGGAAGACGGTTGTTCATAAATACCTCGTAAGGGGGGAGTTCTATCCATCTAAACAGCAGAAACGGTACCACTGACTACAGACGACTCAGGAGCTCAAGGCGTCCCAGCTAATCGGGGTGACCAAGCGCCCATTCGGGCGGCGGGTCCACGGGTGAGTTGGCGCATACGGCCAGACTCCGTGTCGAGCACCCAGATTTGCCTTGAGCCACCGCGATTGGAAGTGAAGACCAAATGCCGAGCGTCTGGCGCCCACGACGGCTGTTCGTTCACACCTTCAATTGTGTGCTGCTTCACGCTGCGGTCGCGCAAGTTGATGGTCGCCACCTGAAAGCGCCCTTCAATCTGCGTTTGGAATGCGACGCTGCGACCATCTGGTGCCCAGGCCGGATCCGAGCGGTACGACTGATCGCCAAATCCGGTCGTGGTCAGCCACTGCGGGCTCGCTCCATCCGCGTCCATAATATATATCTCGGGGCGACCCAATCGCCCAGTGACAAATGCGATTCTGCGACCGTCTGGCGAGAACGACGGACCCACGTTTTCAGAGCCTCGCCCGACGGTGAGACGCGTGGGACCTTCCCCGCCCGTCAGGGGCACAGACCAAATGTCTGTGGCATCGCTGCCATAGGAGAACACGACGGCCTTTCCGTCGGATGAAAACGTTGGTGAGATATTCGTGCCGACGGCGAACGACATCCGGCGTCCCGCTGTGGCCGCGAGATCCCGAATCATGACATGCGTGCCGTCATCGAGCATTTGCGAATACGTGATGATGCGGCCGTTGGGATGCCAATCAGGACTGATGGCGGGTCCGATGCCTGGCACTTCGCGCGCGTTGGCGCCGTCGGAGTCCACCATCCACAGCGTACCGTTGCGATTGTAGAGGACGCGCGTGGCAGCCACGCCGCGCACACCAGTCACCCACTCTTCAATGCTGTCGCTCACACGGTGCAACGCCATGCGCCACTCAAGCGAGAGCGGGTCCGCCGTGATGCGCACTTCAAGCTTCTGGAGCACGCGCGATGCGCCCACTTCATGCAGCTCGATGACGATGCCGCCGCCCATCGCGGGTGCGAGACGCAACACGGCGGCCGCGCCGAGGCGCGCGTAGAGCGCATAGTTGAGAGCGCCACGCACGACTTCTCCCGAATCCGGCACGATCACAGAGATGCGGTCGCCGAAATCGAGGTCGCGCGCGATAATCGTGCGCATCGAGTCGCTGTACGGACCCGCCGCAGGCAGAACGTAGAGCCCCGGCTTCGTGCCCGCGTTGTAGGTGAGGCCAATGCGCACACCAGACTCCTGCGCAGCAAGCGCCGGAGCAATCAACACAGCGAGGACGGCCAATTTCAGAAAACGCATCATCGCAGACGGGCGGGATCAAAGGAGAAAGTCACCGGCAAGATGTCGTTGCCGAAGTCAGTAGGCAGTGCACCAAAGCGACGGGCCGCAGCTTCCACCGCGCCCTGCGCTTCGAGATCAAACGCAAAATTCCCGCTACTCGTGATGAACCGAAATCCGGTCACTGACCCATCGCGGCGGATAAAGAAAAAGACCTCCGCTTTCAGCGCGCCCGGATTGCGCGGATTGAAGTTGAGGGCCACCTGACGCACGATGTTTTTCAGATACCCTGGAAATGGGAATTCGATCCCCTCCGTGCGCACTGTCGCGACGTCCGTTCCGGTGTTGCCTGTCTCGCCGCTTGCAGCGGTGGGCGCCTTGCTCGCGTCTACGCGTTCCGTGCTCTTCGCAGAGATATTCGGCGTGGCGCGCGTTGGTTCACGACGGCGCGCGGGCGCGTTGATGGGCGCGACCTTCGTTTGCGCCGCGACGTCGGCCTTGGGCGGTGCCTCGGCCGTGGGTTCGTTCGCCGGCGGCGTCTCGCGCACAACGCCCATCGTGCGCTCGCCAGGCGGCGCGCCAATGAGATCGACGCGATACATCGGTGGCAGTGACGCCTCAGGCGCGGCTTTCCAAATGACGAACGGCAGCACCACCGCCGCGTGCAGTAGCACGGAGAGCGCGAAGGCGGGGCCAATCCCGCTTGCGGGACGCCGCGCCACGATCATCGCTGCACATCCTCCGGCTCGGCCACGAGACCGATGTTCCCCACACCAGCGCTGCGCATAATCGCGAGCACTTCAACCACGCGGCCATACGGCACGCCCTGGTCGGCGCGCAGATACACGCCGTTACTGCCCGCTTGATCAGCAAGCGTGCGGAACGTGCCGCGGAATTCACTGAGCGAGAGTTCAATTTCGTCCGCAAAGATGCGACCATCGCGCGTGACACTCACAACGAGCGCGCTCTTCGCATTGAGCGGACGCGCTTCCGCGCGCGGCAACTCCACGTCCACGCCGCCCTGCATCATCGGCGCGGTGATCATGAAGATGATCATCAACAGCATCATCACGTCGATCAACGACACGACGTTGATTTCTGCCTGTAGCGGCGTGCGATCCCCGCGACGGCGTCGCGCCATCTTAGAGACGACCCTCGCGCGCCATCAGCGCGATGACTTCGGTGCCGAAACCTTCGAGGTCACCATCAAAGCGATTGAGTCGCGCCGCAAAAATGTTGTAGCCGAAGTACGCAGGAATCGCGACCGCGAGCGCCGTGGCCGTTGCGATGAGCGCTTCGGCTACGCCCGGTGCGATGGCGGCAAGATTGCCCGAGCCGCCGCGGGCTACTCCCAAAAATGCTTCGATAATGCCGAGCACGGTGCCGAGCAATCCAAGCAGCGGAGAGACCGAGCCAATCATCGCGAGCGTGGGAATCCACGTGCCCAGCTTCTCGCGCTCTTCGTTCGTCTCGGAGTCGAGCACCAGGCGAAGCGCCTGCACCTGTGAGCCGGTGAGCTGCGCGGGCTGACCGTCTTCCGCGCGCACGAGTCCTGTTTCCTGCAAGAACTGCAGCGCGCGCGCAAGCACACGCGTGTTGGCGTTGGGCTTGGAGCGCTTGGCCATCGACGCGACGGCCTCGAGCTTGCCGGCCTTATGAAATTCTTCCATGAACACGCGCCCCGACTTCTCCGCGCGACTGAATGCCAGCCACTTGGCCAGCATCACGGACCAAGAGAGCAGCGAGAGGACGACGAGCACGACGAGCACGACTTTGGTTTCGTTGCTCGCATTGAGCACGAGCTCAAAGCGCGTCGAAGGAATCGCGGATTTGATTTGGAGAAGAAGCATCAGTGTTTGGCGAACCAGTCAAATGTCTGAGCGAGCCCGTCTTCGAGGCTCACTGTGGGCTTCCAGCCGAGCACGTTGCCTGCCTTGGCGATACTCACGACCGAACGACGTTGTTCCCCGGGGCGTGCGTCCGCGTGCTTTAATGCGCCGGTGCGTCCTGAGGCGCGCATGAGGGCGTTGGCGAGTTCAATCACCGAGGTCTCACGTCCGGTGCCGAGGTTGATCCCACGTTCGTCAACACGACCGGCCGGAATGGTTGGCAGGTGCGCCGCGAGGACGTGCGCTCGTGCGACATCGCCGACGTACACATAGTCGCGCGTTTGACCGCCGTCACCAAAGACGGTGAGAGGCTGGCCGGCGAGAATGCGCTGACAAAAAATCGCGACCACACCGGCTTCGCCGTGCGGATCTTGACGCGGTCCAAACACATTGGCGAAGCGCAGCGCGATGTAGTCGAGGCCATGCACGCGCGCGTAGTACGCGAGATACAGCTCAACCGCAAACTTCGCGATGCCGTAGGGCGATTCAGGATTCTTTTCGTACGTCTCAAGATTCGGCGGCTCCACAAAATCGCCGTACACGGCGCCGCCTGTCGACGCGAAGAGCACGCGCGTCTTGCGGCCGCTGGTGCGCACCGCTTCGAGCAAGTTGAGCGTGCCACGCACGTTCACGTCCGCATCAAAGGACGGATCAGCGACCGAGCGACGCACATCCATCTGCGCGGCGAGGTGGCAGAGCAAATCAAACTGACCATCGCGAATGAGTGCAGCAGCCGCGGGCGAACGAATGTCCGCCTCGACAAAGGTGGCCGCGGCGGGCACCTGCGCACGCTTGCCACTCGAGAGGTCGTCAAGAACGGTCACGCTCCAGCCATCGGCGAGGAGCGCATCTGTGGCGTGGGAGCCGATGAACCCAGCTCCCCCCGTCACGAGTGCACGCTTGGTCGTCATCCCTCGAAGCTAGCGATGGGACAACGCCGTTCCCAGATGCTCAGGGCATTTTTCCGGTGACGCGCGCAGCCATTCCCGTCTTGATGCCGCCGTCAGTCTGACCGATGATGATTGCGCTCGCGCCCCACTGTGTGACACGCGTGATCTGCGTGACGGCAATGTCCTGCGCTGGCAACGCGGAGCCATCGGCCGCGATTGAGGCCGGCACTTGCAGCGTGAGCTGATCGCCAGCGACGAGGCCGTCCGCAGCCTTTGCACCGAAGATGATCTGATGGCCCACCGGCGGCAGCACCGGATTGCCGTACATGTACGTGATGGTCGTCGCGAGACCAAACTCCACGCGCGACGGGAACACGCCAGGTGTCATCGACAGCGTATCGAGCGGCATCACGTGCTGACCCGCGAAGACATCTTCGAACTTGGCCATCAACACCGCTTCCGTACGGCTGCTGCCTGCCGCCTGCGTAACCTTCACGATGCCCGTGGGAACCACGACGCGGCCCTGACCTTCAATCGTGGGGCCGTAACGGAACAGCAAGAAGCGCTCGTCCTTCGCGCCCGCCGAACCCGTTGGCACCTGGATGTAGAGCATTTCCATGTACTGCACCGGACGCTCGGTGTTGTAGATGCCGATGCCGTCGGTGGAGCTGCCTTCAATCACGCGACCTGCGCCCTGCACGCCGTTCACGTCCCACATAAACGGGGCCTGCAGGTAGTCGCCGTAACGCACGGCCGAAGCCGGCTCTTGGATGCGCAATGCAGTACGCTCGCCGCGTACAACGCGGTAGCGATCAGGATTGAAAATCGTCATGGCCGGCGGCGGTCCCGCCGGTTCTGTGCCCTGGCCCGGCTGCGTTCCAGACATCGTGTCCACCGGCGCTTCGCCGACCCCACCACCAGGCGCTGGAACCGTCGAATCGGCCGGAGTACCCGGCGTCGCCACCACATCGCCCGAGATGATGATCACCTGGTCGGGATAGATGAGGTTGGGGTCCTGAATGGTGGACTGATTGCGGCGGTAGATCTCGGGCCACCTGAACGCGTCGCCGAGGTACTGCTGCGCCAGATCCCACAGGGTATCGCCCTTTCGGACGGTGTGCGACCGCGATTCGCCCTGCGCAAAGCCAAGGGACGGCGTGGCGAGGAGGGCGAGCAGAAGTGCCGAAATCTGAAGTCGGTTGCGAGCCATGAGACCGGACCGAAAAGGGACAAAAGACTGGAGCGGGCTATCTCACCGGAGGACGAACAGGCGTCCGGAAGTGCAACACTTGGTGCAACACTTAAGGTGGGTGAGGGGCTAGGGATAAGGAAAGGGGGCGGCGGCCGCCTGGCCCCCGCCCCCTTCTCCCTTTTGAGCCTACGGCTCAGAACGGGAGATCATCGTCCCCGTCCATGGCCTCGGGGAAATCCGAGAAGCCGGCCTCGCCGCCCTTACCGGCCGACGCTGCCTTGGCCGGACGAGCCGACTCAAACCCGCCGTCGCCGCCCTTGCCGCCGCCGAGGAGCAGAATCTCCTTGACGTTGATCTCGGTGACGTAGCGCGTCTGCTTGTCCTTGTCCTCGTACTGGCGGTACTCAATCGCGCCTTCAACAAAGATCTTGTCGCCCTTCTTGACGTAGCGCTCGATGACGTCGGCGAGTCCAGAGCTCTTGCCCTTGATGTTCCACGCGACGCACTTGTGCCACTCGGTCTTCTCCTGCTTCTCGCCGGACGCCGAGGTCCACTGACGGCCCGTGGCGAGGGAGAACTGCGCGACCTTGTTGCCATTCGATGTGGTCTTCACTTCCGGATCGGCGCCAAGGTTGCCGATCAGAGTGACCTTGTTCAAGCTACGGCTCATATGGTCTCCTGGTATGGGTCAGTCCGCAGGGGCACCATACGGCTAGCCGCGGAACGCTTCGGTATCACGTCTCTGCGCGAAGAATCTAATCGGTGCGTACGACACTGGGGCGGCGCGCCATGACCAGCGCGTCTTCTTCCGGGTGCATGTAGTACCCCTTGCGGCGTGCCAGTTCGGTGAAGCCGTAGCGCCGGTACATCTGGATGGCCGGCGTGTTGCTGGCGCGGACCTCGAGAAATACCGTCGTGCCCCGCGGCGCGCCGACGTGCATCAAGAAGTCTTCGAGCAACGCGCGCCCAATGCCCGCACGCTGCAGCGCAGGATCCACGGCGAGATTCGCCAACTCCGCTTCATCGTCAATGCGCGAGCCGATCCAGTAGCCCACGACGCGCCCGTCCTTCTCCGCGACACGACAATTGCCTTCGTGATTGTCGGCGAGACGCTGAAAACTTTCGTCTTCCCAGGGATCGGTGAAGACGGCGTTCTCGATGGCAATGATTGCGGCCGCGTCAGCCGGCACGGGCTCACGCAGTGTGATGTCACTCATTTCAATGTGCGCCCCTGCGCGGCTTCCCATTTGACCTGTGCTTCGGCGAGGCGCCCGTACATCGGCTCCCAACTGGCGAGCGGCACGGCGCCTGCGGATTCAACCAGTGCGAGGCAACGCGCGACGCCGCGCGCGTGCGGTGTTGCCGTGTGCGCCTCATCGGGGCCGATGCGCGTGGCGCTGTGTTCCGTTGCCGCGGCGGCGAGCGCCTCTATCGCAATCAACCCCAACTGTTGCACGCGCGCCACATTGCCGTCTGCACCAATCTCCACGAGCGCCGCGTATCGCTCACCACGCAATGCGTCGAGCGTTGAGAGCCAACGCGTGTTCGGCTTCGGCGCTTCGGCGGTCACGGAGAGTGCGAGCGAAGGCACTGCATACATCGGCACCCCGCGCGCGTGTGCGATGCCTTTCGCAGTAGCGCCAACCACGCGCAATGCCGTAAAGCTTCCTGGTCCCGCGCCGACGATGATGCGTTCGATGTCCTTCAGCGAGCATTGCACGTCGCCCAACACATCGAGCACGGCGGGAAAGAACCGCTCCTCATTCTCCGAGCGCATCACCACGGCGCGCTCCGCAATCACCATGCCGTCGCGCAACACTGCGAGCGTGCCACCGCCCGCCGCGGCATCCATGGACAACCACACGCCGCTCATGCCCATTGCACGCTCCGCACATCGGGCTTGCCCGCGACGTGGGACAATTGCACGCGCACGTGATGCGCCGGCAACTCGCGCGCATCCACACGCTCGGGCCATTCGAGAAACACGATTCCATTACCGCGCACGATGTCTTCCCAACCAATCTGCGCGAGCTGCGATGCGTCCTTGAGGCGATACAAATCGAGGTGATGCACCACGCCGCGCGGCGAGTGGTACTCGTGCACCAGTGCATAGGTTGGGCTCGTCACTTCGTCCGTTACTCCGAGTGCGCGCGCCATCGCTTGCACGAGCGTGGTCTTGCCCGCGCCGAGATCTCCGCGGATGGCGACGAATGCAGGCGGCGTGAGCGACGCCGCAAACTGGCGAGCCCACGCATCCAATTCATCCCGCGTGAGTTCAGCTTCTTGGACGTCCACGCGCTGGCTTGGCGGCTTTCTCACCCATCGCCGCCTTCAAGTCAAAGAGCTCATCGCGCAAGCGCGCCGCCGTCTCGAAGTCGAGATTCTTCGCGGCCGTCTTCATTTCTTCCTCCAGCTTCAGCACGAGCGCGGGCAAGTCTTCCGTGCCATATGCGCGCTGCGCTTCGGCGACCTTCTTCTGCGTCTTGCCTCGCGTGCGCACTGCATCACGCTCGTTCGTGCCCTCGCGCGCATCCGCGACGCGCGTGGAGAAGCGCACCTGATCCAAAGACTTTGTCACACCAGACGGCGTGATGCCCTCGGCCTTGTTGTGCGCTTCTTGCACCGCACGGCGACGCCCCGTCTCATCAAGACAGCGCTGCATCGACCCGGTGATTCTGTCCGCGTAGAAGATCGCTTTGCCTTCGACGTGCCGTGCGGCGCGGCCGACGGTCTGAATCAGCGAGCGATCCGAGCGCAGGAAGCCTTCTTGATCCGCGTCGAGAATCGCATCGAGTGACACCTCGGGCAGGTCGAGGCCCTCGCGCAGCAGGTTGATGCCGATGAGCACATCGAACTCGCCGAGTCGCAGGCCACGAATGATCTCAATGCGTTCGATGGTCTCGATGTCGGCGTGCATATACCGAACGCGCACGCCAACCTGCGACAGATAGTCCGAAAGATCCTCGGCCATCCGCTTGGTGAGCGTGGTGACGAGCACGCGCTCGCCTTTGCGTTCGCGCAACCGAATCTCGTGGAGCAGATCGTCCACCTGTCCCTTCACCGAACGAATCTCGATGATGGGGTCAATGAGACCGGTGGGTCGGATGATCTGCTCCACCACCACGCCTTCGGAGAGCTTGAGCTCCAACTCACCCGGCGTCGCACTCACGTTCACTGCGCGCGGCGTCAGCCCCAAGAACTCATCGAACATCAGTGGGCGATTATCCAACGCGCTCGGCAGACGAAACCCGTATTCCACGAGCGTCGTCTTGCGCGCGCGATCGCCGTTGAACATCCCGCCGATCTGCGGGAGCGTGACGTGCGACTCATCCACCACGACGAGAAAGTCGTTGGGGAAGTAGTCGAACAACACCGCAGGCCGCGCGCCCGCCGGACGACCCGCAATGACGCGCGAGTAGTTCTCAATGCCAGGGCACGTGCCAATCTCCAACAGCATCTCGATGTCGAAATTCGTGCGACTCTCGAGACGCTGCGCTTCGAGCAGTTTGCCGGCTTCCTTGAGCACCTTTAGGCGCTCAACCAGCTCCGCTTTGATCGCCACCACGGCCTTCTGAATCGTCGGACGATCCGTGACGAAGTGCTTGGCCGGATAAATCGCACTGCGCTGCAACGGCGCGATGGTGTGTCCGGTGAGCGGATCAATCTTGCTGATCTTCTCAATCTCATCGCCGAACATTTCGATGCGCACGCCCTGCTCTTCGTACGCGGGCAGAATCTCCACCGTGTCGCCGCGCACACGAAACGTGCCGCGATCAAACGCCACGTCGTTGCGCCCGTACTGAATGGCAACGAGCGCTTTGAGAATCGCGTCGCGGGCAATCTTCTGTCCCACGTGCAACTGCACCATGTTCGCTTTGTACGTCTCGGGATCGCCGAGTCCGTAGATTGCTGAGACGGTGGCCACGATGATGACGTCATCGCGCTCCATCAAGCTGGACGTCGCGCGCAGTCGCAGGCGATCGATGTCTTCGTTGATTGCGGAGTCTTTCTCGATGTACGTGTCCGAGGACGGCACGTACGCTTCCGGCTGGAAGTAGTCGTAGTACGAGACGAAGTACTCGACGGCGTTGTTGGGAAAAAATCCCTTGATCTCACCGTAGAGCTGCGCGGCGAGCGTCTTGTTGTGCGAGAGCACGAGCGTGGGACGTCCCCACTGCTGAATGACATTGGCCATCGTCATTGTTTTGCCAGAGCCCGTGACGCCGAGCAGCGTCTGGAATCGATCGCCGCGCTTCAAGCCGGCGACCAATTCCGCGATGGCACGCGGTTGGTCGCCGGCAGGTTGGAACGGGGCTTTGAGATCGAAAGTAGACATGAGACTTGAGACTTGAGACGTGAGATTGAGCTCTTGGAGACTTGTGATTTGACCTCAAGTCTCAAGTCTCACGTCTCACGTCTCGAACTCACATCCCTGGGAACAGCGGCCGTCCCCACGGAATGCCGTAGAGCACGATCGCCAACGTCAGCGTCGCGAAAACTGCGGCGCGCTGATGCTTCTTCGCGTTGTCGGCGCCGCTCTTGGCGACGATGCTGCCCACGGTCATGAGTATGGCGGCGATCACCATGAACGTGGGGTGCTCCGCGACGAAGAAGCGCTGCGCCGAGTCCGCCATCGTCGCTTCCATGTCGCGCATCGCGTTGCGAATCGTCGGGCTCTGCATGAAGAGCAACAGGCCGAGCAGAATCTGCAAATGCAGCGAGCCCATGAACATCGCGGTGTACCGTCGCGTGGTGTCGTACGGACGGTCACCCTTCAGCCCTTGGAATGCCTTCACGAGCGTCATCACGCCGAGGACGAGCACAATCCAGCGGGTGAAGTTGTGGGTGTGCAGCAGCGCGGCGTACATAGCACTCTCGGATGGGAGGCAGACAGCGTGGGGGGACTGAGAAAGATAAGCCCCTGCACCGCGTTCGTCGCCCTATTCTTCGTCGGCGGAGAGGCGTTCGCGGCGCGCGACTTCTGAAACGCCCTTCACGCGGCGGGCGGCCTTCACGATGCGCTCCAAGTGGGCGAGGTTTTCCACTTCGACAAGGGCAGAGCCCACGACGCGCCCGTCAGTCGTCTTGAGCTCGAGCGAGCGGATGTCGGTGCCCGTGCTGCTCACCGCCGCGGCGAGATCGGCGTAGAGGCCGCGCCGGTCGTTGCCCTCGAT
>JAYUWY010000391.1:0-5876 GCA_043753285.1 Gemmatimonas sp.
CTGAGTTTGAGCAATGCGGCGCCGAATATGGATGGGATGGCACAAAGGTTTAAGACTTGGCTACAGGACTGGTTCTAGAGGGGACGTGAGACTTGAGACGTGAGACTTGAGATGTCTCGCATCACAAAGCTTTCAGGGCGGCTTGGCGAGTGGATTTCGCCGGGACGCCCTTCGCGTTTCCACAGGGGCCACTGAGTCGTCAAGCGCCTGAAGGGCTGGCTTGGGATGCTATATTCCGGCCGGGCCCAAGTCTCACGTCTCCAGTCTCAAGTCTCCCTCATAATGTCTATCTTCGAATTCGAGGAACCCACCTCCCAGCACGCCCGCATGAAGGTTGTCGGGATCGGCGGTGGTGGCGGAAACGCAGTCAATCGAATGATCGAAGAGATGCTTGAGGGCGTGGAGTTCATCTCGGTGAACACCGACGCGCAGGCGCTGCTCGCCTCGAAGTCTGACGTGAAGATTCAGATCGGCAAAAAGTTGACGCGGGGACTCGGCGCCGGCGCTCGCCCGGAAATCGGGCGTCAGGCGATCGAGGAGAACCGCGATGAGGTTGCGCGTGCGATTGCTGGCGCCGACCTCGTGTTCGTGACGTGCGGCATGGGCGGCGGCACTGGTACCGGAGCTGCCCCAATCGTTTGTGAGCTCGCGCGCGAACAGGGCTCGCTCACTGTCGGCATCGTCACCAAGCCGTTGGTGTTTGAAGGTCGCAAGCGTATGCGTCAGGCCGACGAAGGCATCGCCGAAATGGCGAAGCACGTCGACACGATGATCGTGGTCCCCAACGAGCGCCTGCTGGCCGTCGTCGGCAAGGGCATTCCGTTTCAGGACGCGCTCAAGAAGGCCGACGAAGTGCTCTTGCAGGCCACCGGTGGCATCTCTGGCATCATCACCAAGGCAGGTATGGTGAATGTCGACTTCGCCGACGTGCGCACGATCATGAAGGACGGCGGCTCGGCGATTATGGGTACCGGTGTGGGCCGCGGTGAGAACCGCGCGCTCGACGCGGCGCGTATCGCCATCGAGAGCCCGCTGCTCGACAATGTTTCCATTGCTGGCGCGCGTGGTGTGTTGATCAACATCACCGGCGGCAGCGAGATGACACTCGACGAAGTCACGACGATCGCCAGCACCGTGAAGGATGCGGTGGGCGAAGACGCCGAAATCATCTTCGGCTCGGTCACCGAGCCGGCGATGCAGGGCGAAGTGCGCGTGACCGTGATTGCGACGGGCTTCAGCAAGCGCGCGATGTCGCAGCCGCCGATTATTGGCAGCCGCGCGTCGTTGGGCTCGACGCCAGTGATTCCGCTCGACCCCGCCGCGCGCGCTCCGCGCTCGGTGGTGCCGGGAGCTCCCGGTAACGCAGTGCCGGCGGCGCGTCCGCGTCCCAGTGCGTCACGTCCGATGGAAGATCTCAGCGATCTTGAGATCCCGACGTTTATTCGACGGCAGATGGATTGAGCCCGCGCGCAACGCGGCTCCTCCTCGGCGCGGTGGTCGCGACTCTCGCGATCGCCGCGCTGCGCTTGCCCGCTCCTGGTTTTGGCGATCCGCGTGAGCTGTTTGCCAAGTTCGAAGCCCCCGATTTGCAGCCGTGGGCCGCGCTCGACACGCTCGGTCGCGGCGAGACACTGACCGGATTCTTGCAGCGTCGCGGGCTCTCGCACACCGAAGCGCAGAACATCGTGCGCGCGGCCACTCCGCTCGACCCGCGCCGTATTCCGGCGGGCATGCCCATTGAGCTGCGCGGCGATACCACCGACACACGTCCGCAGGTCATCAACTTTCGTCTGGCGGTAGATCGCATTGTGCGCATCGCGCGCAACGGCGATGCGTGGGCCGCGACTGAAGAAGTGCTGCCGTGGACGGTGGACACGGTGCTCGTCCGCGGTACGGTGCGCGACCATTTGTATCAGGCGATTGGCGAGGGCAGTGACTCGCTACTCGTCGGCCGCGCGCGCGACGAACTCGCGTGGGCCATTGCCGACATCTACGAATACAAGATCGATATGTCGCGCGAGTTGCAGCAGGGCGATCAGGTGCGCGCGCTGTTTGAGCGGCACACGGCGCCCGATGGCACGATGAAGATTGGCACCGTGCTCGCCGCAGGCTTGCAGCGCGCGGGCACCGAGATTCAGGCGTTCCGTATCGTGAAGGACGACGGACGCATTCGCTATTACGACGAGAAGGGCAGGTCGCTCGCAGCGACATTCCTGCGTGCGCCGCTCTCGTTCCGCCGCATCTCCAGCAACTTTGGTCGCCGCCGTCATCCCATCTTGGGCACGATGCGCGCGCACCAGGGCATGGACTACGCTGCCAACTCAGGTACGCCGGTGCGCGCCATTGGTGACGGCACGGTGATCTTCGCCGGCGTGCGCGGTGGCTACGGCAACGTCGTCGAGCTCCGTCACATCAACGGCATGGTCACGCGTTATGCGCATTTGCGCGGCTTTGCGAAGGGTGTTCGTCGCGGCGCGCGTGTGAGTATTGCAGAGACCATTGCATACGTGGGCTCCACCGGGCTCTCCACGGCGCCGCATTTACACTTTGAAGTATTGATTGGCGGCGTGCATCGCGATCCTCGCCGCGCGCTGGCCACGGCCGAAGCTGGCCCCTCGCTCACCGGCCGCGATCTCGCGCAGTTCGAAGCTGTGCGCGACGCCGTGTCGTTTGCCCTCGAGCAGCCCGCCGGCCTCGTCCGCGCGCTCGGCAACTGACCGGCGGCGCCACGCGCCGCTAGCTGTTAATCATTCCTAGATGCTGATTTGGGCGCTCGCGCTGCTCGTGGGAATTGTGCTCGCCGCCGTCACGTACGCGCGCGGCGGCTCTGTGCCGCCCGCTATGCGGGCGTTGCGCGCGCTGGGCGGTACGCTGGTGGCCGCCCTTCTATTCAATGCGCCCTTGGCCCCTGCGCGACCGCTGGCGCCGTGGATCGCCCTCGACGTGTCCGCGAGCTGGGCTCCGGCCGGCGATTCCGCGCAGTGGACTGCAGCACGGGCCCTCGCGGACTCGGCGATGAATGCTGGCGGCGATTCCTTGCTCATTTTTGGCGCGGCGCTTCGGAGCGGCACGCTGATGCCAGCCACGCCCGCTGACCCGACGTCGCGAATTGGCCCGCTCGTTGAGCAGGCGCGTGCGCTGGGGCGGCCGGTGGTGATTGTGACCGACGGTGCGCTGGATGATGCGGAGCGCCTTGGTGACCTCCCTAAAGGCTCGCGGGTGTTGGTGCCGTCGCCAAGTGCGCGCTCGGACGTTGGCGTTGCTCCACTCGCTGCACCTGCCGCGCTCCTCATTGGCGACACGCTGGAGCTGCGCGTGTTGCTGCGAGCCAACGGCGGCGCAGGCGCCACGGCGCGTCGCTTGGAGCTTTCGCTCGGCGGACGCACGATTGGATTCGTCGACGTCGCAGCGTTGGACGCGTACGGAGAGCGCGAAGTGATGTTCCGCGTGGCCGTGCCGCAGGTGGAAGGCGATCAATCGCTGGTTGTGACGTTGAACAGCGGTGATCTGCTCGCTGAGAATGACACAGCGCGCGCAAATGTGAGGGTCGTGGGGAGCGCGTCAGTGGCTCTCATCAGCACGTCGCCAGATCAGGACGCGCGATTTGCTCTCGCTCTGCTGCACCAAACACAGCGCGGAGCCGTGCGAGGTTATTGGCGTGTTGCGCCTGGCCAATGGCGCGAGGGTGATGCGCTTCGCCCCGTTGCCGAAGAGACGGTGCGCCGCGCGCTGGCGACGGCATCCCTCGTGATGTTGCATGGCGACACGTCTTACTTTGGTCCCGCACGGCAGCGTGCGCGTGGTGCGCTGGTGCTGATGCCTGCAGCCGAAGGTGACGACGAGTTCTACGCGACGGGTGCGGGCGATTCGCCGCTGCGCGCAGCACTGGCCGATTTGCCGTGGGCTGATCTGCCGCCGCTGCGGGTGGGAACGGCGGCACGCGGCGGACTGAACGCACTCGTGGCACGACGCGCGCGTCGCACCGACGAGCGCGCCATCCTCACGCTTCGCGACGGCACGCCGCGCACGGTGGTCGTCACCGCTGGCGGATTCTGGCGCTGGCGCACGCGCGGCGGACGCGTGGCAGAGTCATATGATGCGGTGTGGGGCAGTATATTCGACTGGGTTGGCGGTGCATCGCTTGCACCGCGTTCGGCGACCAGTGGTACCGTGAGCGCAGAACTGGTACCACGCGCGCCGACTGTCGTCGCAGGCCCAGTGGGCACCGCGGTGGCCCGTGATCTCGCGCCTCGTGCACGTTCGGCATGGTGGATTGCCGCCATCGCCCTGCTCGCGCTGAGCGCAGAATGGATGCTTCGTCGGAGAATTGGATGGCGCTGAACCTGCTCGGCAAGCGCTCGCTGTGGCAGCGCATCAAGGAAGTCGCACTCACCGACGTGGGCGTTCTCGCCCGCGGCGGCGTCGATGCGCTCACGCTAGAAGGCTTGGAGCAAACGTTGCTCGAGGCAGACCTCGGCGTGCCGGTCACGATGCGACTCGTGGAGGAAGTGCGAAAGCGTGCGGCGCGCGGCACAATCAAGACGTCGGAAGATTTTCGCGCGACGATCGTTGAGCTAGTCACGGCGGCGCTACGCACCGGCAACACCGATCACGTGCTGCATTTTGCGGACGCAGCCCCAACCGTGATTCTCGTGCTCGGCGTGAACGGCGCCGGCAAGACCACGAGCATCGGCAAGTTGGCAGCGCGTCTGCGTAACGAAGGGAAGACGGTGCTGCTCGGGGCCGGCGACACGTTTCGCGCGGGCGCAATCAATCAACTCAAGGTGTGGGCTGATCGCACTGGCGCGGAGTTTGTTGGCGCGCAACCTGGTGCTGATCCCGCAGCGGTAGCGTTTCAGTCCATCGATGCGGGCATCGCGCGCGGCGTAGATGTGGTGATCATCGATACCGCTGGTCGCTTGCACACGAGTGGCGCACTCATGGATGAACTGCGCAAAGTGCAGCGCGTGGTGGCGAAGCGACTCGAGGGCGCGCCGCACGAAGCGTTGCTCGTTCTCGATGGCACCGTGGGGCAGAACGCGGTGCAGCAGGCCAAACAGTTCGCCGAAGCCGTGCCGCTCACGGGCCTCATCGTCACGAAGCTCGATGGCACAGCGCGCGGTGGCGTGGTCGTTGCGGTGCACGAGGCTGTGAACGTGCCGGTGAAGTTCTTAGGCTTCGGTGAGCAGGCTGTGGACCTCCAGCCTTTTGATGCGGCCACGTTCGCCGCGGAGTTGCTCGCGTAATGAGTGCCGCCGCTGCGGGCCCGCGGCGCAGTCTTGAGACGTCGGTGGAGTTTCTCACTGGCGTCGGCCCACGCCGTGCCGAGGCGTTGCGGCGGCTGAATATTTTCACCGCGCGCGATTTGTTGTTTCACATCCCGTTTCGCTACGAGGATGCGAGCACGGTTACGCCCATCGCGAAGTTGCGCATTGGTGACGATGCGACGGTGATTGGCACGGTGGTGTCGAAGGGCATTCTCCCGACGCGTAAAGGTCTGCGAATCTTTCAAGCGGTCGTGCGCGACGCGAGCGGACTGATTGAGGTCTCGTGGCCTGGGCAGCCGTGGCTTGAGCGTGCGATCCAGAAGGACGATCAGTTGTTGCTGAGCGGCCCCGTGCGATTCTACCATGGGCGACAGCTCGCCCCGCGCGAGTTTGTGAACCTTGGGCCGGATGGCGATCCGACGTCAGCGGGCCGCGTGCTCGCCGTGTACCGCGCCACCGAAGGGCTCTCGTTCAAGATGATTCGCGGGTTGGTGGAGAAGCATCTCGACACCTACCTGCCGCTGGTGAAGGAGTATTTGCCCCCGGCGCTGCTCGCGTCTGCCGGTTTGCCGCAGCTGCCCGATGCGCTGCGCGCGCTGCACGAGGTGG
>JAYUWY010000392.1:0-5841 GCA_043753285.1 Gemmatimonas sp.
CGAACCACGCATCCAGCATGAGTAGAAGAAGAGCGAGCGCGGCAAACAGGTGGTAGCGCGCGGGACGACTCAGTCGCAGCGCCTCCTCGCGCGACGCGGTCTCAAGTCCCGCGAGCGCGCGGCGAATGCGATTGCCCTTGTCGGTGGCTTCGGCCGGAATGAACTCACCGTCAGCAGCTGTGGCGAGCGCTTCGAGTAACGTGGGATCGTACTTCGTGATGACATCGTTGCCCAACTCATCGCGCTTCACGGTTTGTCCACCGCGACCGGGCAATGGAATCGTGCCGCCACCAGGCGTGCCGAATCCCACGGTGACCAAGTGCAGACCCGCGGCCTTGGCTTCAGCGGCCAGTACCAACGCTTCCTGATGATCATCGAACGCTTCGCCGTCGGTCATGATGACGAGTGCGCGATCCGCATCACCGCGGCTGGCGAGGAGCAAGTCGATGCCCTGTCGCAGTGGCGGCGCAATCGCGGAGCCTGCTTGGCCGACGATGCTTGGACTGAGATTGTCGAGGAACAAATCGATTGCGCCGTCATCTGACGTGAGCGGCGAGAGGATGTAGCTGCGTCCGGCGAATCCAATGAGCGCGAAGCGATCGCCCGGCGAACTCGCGCGCAGGCGTCGCACTTCTTGCTTCATGCGCTCCAGGCGACTCGGACGCTCGTCGTCAGCGAGCATGGAGAGCGAGAGATCAAGAGCAATGGCAACATCCACGCCTTCGACTTCGAGCGTTTGCGTGCTCTGGCCCCAGCGCGGACCAGCAACGGCGATACCGAGGCACAGCGCCGCGACACCCAAGCGCCACGCCCGCGCCTTTGGGGCGGCGGCAGCGTCAGGTGGTGCCAGGCGCTCAATGGCTGCTGCGGTACCGTAGCGGGCCAATCGCGATCGGCGACGTGCATGTCCGGCGCGCACGAGAATCACAGCGAGCACACCCACGATGAGTGCGCCCACTGCCATCCACGGATAGTCCACGATGTGCGTCACGGCAACGGCCCTCGACGCCACAGCAACAGCAACTCCATCAGCAGAGCAATGAGCGCGATGCTCAACGGCCACAGATACCAATCGGTGAAGCGCACCAGGCGCGCTTCGCGCATCGGCGCACGTTCTAGCGCATCGATCTGCTGATACGTGCGGCGCAGTGCCTCCGCGTCGCGCGCGCGCTGGTAGCGACCACCGGTCGTCTTCGCGATGTCTTCGAGCAGCGGTTCATCAATGCGCACGGGGCGATTCTCGTAGCGCAACCCAAACACGCCGCGTCCCACCGGCACTGGTGCCACGCCTTCACTGCCAATGCCCACCGTGTGTACACGAATACCCATTGCGGCAGCGGCAGCGGCGGCCGTGCGCGGATCAATGGCGCCGCGATTGTTCTCGCCGTCGGTGAGCAAGATGACGACGCGCGAGCGTCCTTCCGCGTCGCGCAGTCGGTTTGTCGCCGTGACGAGTGCGGTGCCAATCGCCGTGCCGTCTTCGAGCTGACCGGGCTGGAGATTCTCCACCGCGGCGAGCAACACCGGATAGTCGAGGGTCAGCGGAACCTGTGTGAGCGCTTCGCCCGCGAATGCGACGATGCCCACTTGATCGGCGTCGCGAGAGGCAATGAACTCTTTCGCCGTTTCCTTCGACACGTCCAAGCGATTGTTCGGCTGAAAGTCTTCGGCCAGCATCGAGCTCGAGATGTCCATCGCGATGACGATGCTAATGCCGTCGCCACGCAGCGTCTCGGTGCGCGCACCGGTGCGAGGCCGCGCGAGTGCAACCACGAGGCCAACGAGAGCGATAACGCGCAACAGCACGAGCAAACGCGCTGTCCAGCCACCGCGGCGCGGACCTGCCGCAAGCAACGCCGCGCGCGCGTGCAGCAGCGCGGGCGGACGACGCTTGCGACGCCACACCACCCACGCCACCAGCGGCAGGAGCAGCAGCAACGCCCACGGATCAGAGAACGTCAGGCCGACTAGCATCATCGAAGCTTCTTCCGTCGCACGCGCGCTTCACCCTGCGCCTTCGCGACGCGCACCACCCAGGCGCGCTCGAGATCTTCCATCATCGATGCCGACTCCACCCCAGTACGCTCGGCGTCCACCACAGAAATCGGCGCACTCGCGTAGGCCACGGCCTCGCCCACCTGCAGCACGCTGACGAGCCGCTCCGGCAGAATCGGAAAGTCGAGCGATGCCAACTTCGCATTCATCTCAAGCGCCGTGAGCGACGCCGGCAACTCTGGCCAGCGCTCGGCGAGATAGCGACGCAGCACATGCACGTGCGCAATCGCATGGCGCCCAGGCTCACCCGCTGTGATCAAGTCCAATGAGCGCGCGTGCGCAAATCCCTTGCGCGCGCGCACCGCCGCACCCGGATCAAAGCTCGCCATCGCCAGCGTGTGCGCTTTCCAACGGCGCCAGCCCCACCACGACAACCACGCGACGACAGCCGCCGCCACAAACCAACGCCACGGCATACGCGGTGCGTCCAACGGCCCACGCGCGGGCTTCGGCTTGCGCGCCGTGGTATCGCGCGGCAACACGCTGTGAATGCGCATCGTGCCAACGCGCACGGGATAGCGCGTCACGCGACCATCGCGCTCCAGCGTGACATCAGCAAACTCGACGTTCACGCTGCCGGTATCCCACGCGATGAGGCGATACGTCGCGGTTTGGTCAACGTCCCCGTCGTCGGTCACTCCGCTCAGCGCGCGCGGATCAAGGGGCTCAATACGCGTGCCCGTATCCGGTAGCACCGGAAACCTCACGAGCGTGCCGCGCGGCGCCCGCACGCGCAACGTGATGGTGATGGGTTCGCCCACTGCTGGCGACTCCGGCGTCACGCGCGCACTCACGGTGGGTGCGCGCACGGGATCGGCGGCACCCTGCAACATCAACGCGAGCGCGAGCGTGGCAATCACCGGCGACGCGCGCGGGTCTCGCGCGTGCGGAAGAATCGCACCATCGCCTGCACGTAGCCGTCTTCCAGCGGCACAATGACTTCGTCCACACCCAGACGTCGCAGTAACGATTGCCGCGCCTCGCGCTCAGCGCGCAACGTCGCGGCGTAGCGCGCGCGCACGGTCGCATCGCCAGTATCGATCTCGGCCAGCGTGCCCGTCTCTGCGTCAATCAGGCGCGCCACACCCACATTGGGCAGATCGCGCTCCCCGGGATCATCTAATACGACGGCCACCACGTCGTGCCGCCGCGCGAGGCGCGTGAGCTGCGCCTCGTAGTCGGGCGCCACAAAATCCGAGACCACAAACACAATGCTGCGATGCGGCAGCAATCGTGCGCAGTAATCGAACGCCGCGCCAAGGTCCGTGCCGCGTTGTAGCGCACGCGCCGCGAGCACATCGCGCACGAGACGTAACGCATGCCGGCGTCCCTTCTTGGGCGGCACGACATGCTCCACGCGATCGGAATGCAGCAAGAGTCCCACACGATCGTTGTTGCGCGTGGCCGTCAGCGCGAGCACCGCCGCCATCTCGGCGGCCATGCCCTGCTTGTCCTGTTCGGCGGCGCCACCGCGCGACGAGCCTGACGTGTCAACCAACAACAGCACCGTCAGCTCGCGTTCTTCGACGTAGCGCTTGACGAAGAGTTTGCGCATGCGCGCACTCACGTTCCAATCGATCGTGCGGACTTCGTCGCCGGGCTGATACTCGCGCACCTCGGCGAACTCCATGCCCATTCCCTTAAAGACGGAATGGTATTCGCCGGTGAAGTGCGAGTTCACGAGACCGCGCGTGCGGAGTTCGATGCGGCGCACCTGCCGCAAGACGTCCGGAGGAACAGCCGCCACGCGGCCGTGATCGGCCGCGGCGCGTGTCACGGGGCTGCGATGCGCTCGAGAATGCGCGTGATGACTTCGTCGCTCGTGACGTTCTCGGCTTCTGCCTCAAACGTCATCAGCACGCGGTGGCGCAGCACATCGGGAGCGATGGATTTCACATCGTCCGGCGAGACGAACGTGCGACCGCGCAACCACGCGTGTGCGCGCGCGGCCTGCGCGAGTGCAATCGTGGCGCGCGGGCTCGCGCCGTACTCGACGAGTGGTGCGATGTCGGTCAGTCCTGCTTCGGTGGGCTTTCGCGTAGCGTGCACCAAGTCCACGATGTAATCCACGAGGCGCTCGTCGAGGTGCAGCGCGGCAATCTCTTTGCGCGCGGCGAGCAACTGCTCGGGTTCGGCGACTGCCTTAATGGGAATGTTGTCGCCGCCGGCCATGCGGCGCATGATCTCGCGCTCTTCATCGCGGGTCGGGTAGCCCACGCGCAGCTTCAGCATAAAGCGGTCCACCTGCGCTTCGGGCAGCGGATACGTGCCCTCTTGCTCGATGGGATTCTGCGTGGCAAGCACGAGGAACGGCTCCTCGAGCGCGAAGCTCGTGCCGCCAATCGTGACCTGCTTTTCTTGCATCGCTTCGAGCAACGCGGCCTGCACCTTCGCGGGCGCGCGATTGATTTCGTCGGCGAGTACAATGTTCGCGAAGATCGGCCCCGCCTTCACCGAGAACTGACCGGTCGTCTGATCATAGACCTGCGTGCCGATGACGTCGGCGGGCAGCAAGTCCGGCGTGAATTGAATGCGGCTGAACGTCGTCTTGACCGTTTCCGCGAGTGTGCGCACGGTGAGCGTCTTGGCGAGCCCAGGCACGCCTTCGAGCAACACGTGACCGCCCGTGAGCAACGCAATCAACAGGCGCTCGACCATGTGCTGCTGGCCGACCACGCGCTGCGAGACTTCTGCGAGAATCGCCTTGGGAAGTTCAGAGGACGCGGACATCGGCTAGGTCAGGTGTGAACGAGCGCATCCAACATCGTGCGCTCCTTGGTCGTCAATGCACGTGTGGTACCCGGCTCGAGGGCTCCGAGTTGCACGGGACCGAATGAAGTGCGCACGAGGCGCAACACTTCCAGACCCACCGCTTCGCACAACCGGCGCACTTCGCGCGTGCGGCCCTCGCGAATCGTGAGCGTGAGGTCCCAGGTGCGCGGGCGCTCGCCGGGCTCCACTTCCACTTGCTCTGCCTGTACGAATCCGTCTTCGAGCTCGACGCCCGCGCGCATCTCGGCGGCTGCAGCCTTCACCGAGCCACGCACATTGGCCACGTACGTACGCGGCACCTGCGAGCTAGGATGCGTGAGTTTGTGCGCCGCGTCGCCGTCCGTCGTGAACAGCAACACGCCCTCGGTCATGTAGTCGAGGCGTCCCACGTAAGTGAGACCCGGCTCGTCCTTCACGAGCTCAAAAACGGTGTTGCGGCCTTCTGGATCGCTACGCGTGGTCAAATAGCCGGCGGGCTTGTTGAGCACCACCCACTTCGCCGAGGGCGGCAGCGCGATGAGCTTGCCGTCGACGGTGATCTTGTCTTTGGTTGGATCAACGCTCTGTCCCGTGCGCGCAACTTCACCATTCACGCGCACGCGGCCCGCGGTGACGAGTTCTTCTGCCTTACGTCGCGATGCGACTCCGGCCCGCGCCAGCGCGCGATGGATGCGCATCGTGTCGTCGCTCATGATGCGCTCGCGCCCTCCGCAACGGGCTCCGCTGCCGGTGTGGCGGCAGCGGCAGCTTCCGCCGCATCCGCGGCTGCGATTTCATCAGCAGCGAAAATAGGCGGCTGCCCATTCTTGCGGAGCGCAATGGCGAGCTCGTCCACGCGCGGCAACTCACCGAGGTGACGCAACGCAAACTGCTCGAGAAAGAGCGTCGTCGTGCCGTACAGCAGCGGACGTCCCAAACCTTCGGCGCGACCGATGACATCAATGAGTCCGCGTTCGTGCAGTGACTTGATCACGGCGCCGACATCCACGCCACGAATCTCTGCCACGTCTGCGC
>JAYUWY010000393.1:0-5840 GCA_043753285.1 Gemmatimonas sp.
GTGTCGTTGGACGACGAGTGCTGGTAAATCCAGTTGGGCTCGGCGAACTCAACATTCGGATTGCCACGCAACGAGGCGATGGCTGCTTCGACCGATCCACCAGTGCGAGCGACGCGCACGCCCTGGCGACGGCCCTCAGCGCGCATGCGCGCCGTGAGAATGCGCTCGGCGGCGTTGGCGTTCGCGCGGCTGAGTGCAGCGCTTACTGCGTCGTCGCTCGTGCCTTCTTTGAACTGGACGAGCACTTCTCCCGGCACGTACTCCGGGCTGCCGCTCGAAATAGACGCGGGTACCTCGTCGCCGAGTCTCGCATCGGCTGGATCAATCGCCAGTGAATCGGAGCCTGAGCACGCACTGCCAAACAGAACGACTACGGCAACAGCGGAGGCAATGTGACGCATCTGCAACCTCTTGTGGTGGGGGCCGTGAGTCCCTTGTGGGGACGATTGACGATACGAGGTACAAATCAGACGCGCAAGACCGACGTCATCGGTCGGTGACAGTGTGCGGATCCAACGTAGACGAGGGCTCAGCGCAGCTCGCAGCCCGAAGACACGAGGCGGACCTGAGAGCGCTGGGTATCGCCGCGATAGCCGTCCCAGGAGGTCTTCGCTTCGCCCACAAACGAGCCCGGCGTATCGGACGTCAGCGTGAACGCGACGTTCGAGGAGTTGTACCGTTTGCCCTCGATGGAGAGGGAGGAGCGTGTGGTATCGGGACTCCAGTTGCCTCCAACGTTCCACACACCGTCCATCTCTTGCTCGACAACGAACAGGTGGTCCAGCCGATTCTCGGCACCAGGCGAGATGAAGGTGCGAAATCGAATGCGACTCGGCGCCGCGAGCTGCCGCACACGATCGGCCGGGATGGCCGGCTCCCACGCACCGTAGGCCACTGTATAGCAGCGATCCGCGACGCCGAGTGCGCGAACCGCGCTGATCCACCGCAAAACTTCGCGAGCGGCATCTGCGATCGCTCTCGCGTGCGCCTCGGCGTTCCAGCTCGCGCGAAGGGCGTTGCGTTCTGCCTGGGTGAGATCGTTGGGCATGCGGAAGACAGTGGGAGGCGGCCCCGCGGGCGCTCGGGCAACAATCCGCTCGAGCTCGCGCTCAGCGCGAGGACCTGCGCTGACGAGCGCGAGCCCAGCCAGCCTACGGGTGTTGTGCTCCTCCATCTTTGCGAGCAGGCGGCGGTAAACTGCGGGACTGTCAGCAAAATGGCTCAGGCCGCGCAGAGCGATATACTCGACACCGCGCGCGTCGACTGCGCGGAGCAGCGCGTCGCGAGCTCGGAACTTGATCAGGAGCTCCGCAGCTTCGATGCCCATCCGCGCCGGGTTGTACGAACTCAGGTGTTTCTCGACCTGCGCGATCACTTCGTCGACCTCGGCGGCAGTCAGACCATCGACGCCGACGAAGCCGATGGTGAGGAGTGCCGAATAGCGGACCCGTCCCTCGGGATCGTCCACGAGCCGGAGCAGTATCGGCATCAGCTCACGGGGCGGGACCTGGCGTCGCAACAGTCCAATGGCGGCCTCACGGATCCAGACTGAGTCGCGCGGTGACTCGGCGATCTCAATCGCTCGTGGTACCGCGAGGCGGCCCTGCGGGTGAAACGTGCCAACGAGCCGAAGTGCCTCATCCCGATCGCCCCCAACGGGCGAGTCAATCATCTCGACCAGACGCGCCGCGATTGAATCGTCATACACTGACGGGCGAGACCGAGTGCGTGGAAACCGAAAGAAGGCATTGGCTCGGACCAGCTCCGATGAGTCACGTAGCGCGCGAAGGAAGGCCGGTGCAATCTCATCGGCGTTGTCGCGCCGCTGCGAGATTGCCCACACTGCGCGCACGCGAACGTCAACGCTCGGATCCGCGAGCAGTGGATCCAGGATCACCAAGTTCTCTGCTGTCGTGGGAACCCCGGAGAGTGCGGCAAATCCAATCATCGGGCCTCCGTCGATCTGCAGGAAATCATCGCGTCGTACGAAGCTTCGTATGATTTCGTGCGCCGGCGGCCCCGATCGTCCGATTGCCGTTGCGGCTCTCTCGGCGAAATGCGCGTCTGGCGCGCGGGTCCAGCGTTCGAGCTTCGGGAGGTAGATCTCAGCGCGCGCTCGAAGCGCGGCGGTGACGGAGTCGCGCACCGCGGCGGTCGTGTCGTCGGTCTGATTGACCAAGTAAGTGAGCGTAATTGAATCACGCTCCGCGACCACCGCGCGCGAGAGCGGCGCCTCGGCGATGACGACTGGCCCGGCGCATCCAGTGAGCACTGACGCGCTTATCGCCATTGTCCGAGCTAAGTACATCGCGACGGCTCTCATTCGTGGGGGGAGCGCCTTCATAATGAGAGATACCCTCGGGCGCTCGTCACCGTTACGACCACGATGAAAAAAATCGACTACTGCCGCCCGCGCCGCTCGAGAGACTCAACTAACTGCGGCAGGTGCTGGATGACGATAATGCGGCCCGATGGATTGCGGCGCACCATCGCGAAGCGCTTTCCATCTGGGGAGATATCGTAATTCGTGTGTGGAGTGGACGACGCCATCTCCGTCACGTCGAAGAGCGTGCGACGATCGGACACTGCGGGAGCATCGCCGAACGTGAGCCGCGCACCGACCAGCGAAGTCTTACCGCCCGTCTGGGCGCGATAAAAGAGTTCGCGACCACCCGGACCCCAGGCAGGCTCACTGCCACCACTGGCCGAGACGCGGATCTCGTCACCATCGCGTCCAAGGGGGCGGATGTAGACCTCAGAAGTCCCCGTCTGGTCGGACGTATACGCGAGCCAGCGGCCATCGGGTGATACCGCAGGGTACGACTCCTCGAACGGCGTCGCGACAACTGGCTCAATCGGCCCGCGACCGCCATTGCGAATGATGGCGATGTCGCTTTTGGACTCTCGGCTCAGCCCAGTGCCGGCGGTGATGATGGCGCTGCCGTCGGGCAGCCACTCGCCGGTGTAGCCGATGCGAGACGAAGAAATCAGTGAGTCGGGCCTCGATGAACGTCCCGGCGTTGCGCGCAGCAAGGTCAGCGTGCCGGGCGCGCGGCTCGCGGTGATGAAGCTGATGCCGCGTCCGCCAGGCTCCCACTCGGCGTCGTGGCCATCGCGCTCGAAGGTGACGCGCGTGAGAGTCTGCGATGCAAGGTCGAGCCGCCAAACGTCGCGCCCGTCAATGGTCGCGAAATCCGTGAGCAAGGAGCGACCGTCCGGCGAGAAGCGGGGCATATGGAAGGTGCGCCCGTCACCCACCGCGGGTCGCGATGCACCGTCGCGGTCGATCAGCAACAAGGACCGCGGTGCCTCGGGCACAAAGACGAGCGTGCCGATCGCGGACATCGCGAAGTTGGCCCCACCACCACCCGAGAGCGATACGTTCGTCGCAATCTCCACCGGCTCGCCAACCGTGCGTCTCGCAGCGAGGTCGAAGCGGACGGCCTCGAGCGTGCCGCTCCCAACTACGTAGGCGAGGATTCCCGCGGCGTACCGAACTTCCACGACATCCGCGCCGAGGATAGGCTCTGCCTCGCCTGTACGAAGGTTCACTACAAAGGGCTGCCCGAAGCTCGTGCCCTGTGGACTGCGCACAGAAAGCCCATACTTGCTACCCGGCAGGATTTGCTGCACGGTCAAAGAAGGATCAGCAGCGAGCGGATGCGTGATTGCGCCATCGACAGCGATGCGCGCGACACCTTCCTTCGAGCTGTTGAGAGGCGAGACCCATATCGCACCATCATCGCCCCAGGCCATATATGACGCGGCGCCGAAGTTTTGCGGCAGCGCCACGCCGCGCCCGCCTTCCAGCGAGAACTTGAAAATTTGTGCCGCGTCGATGTTGGAGGCGACGACGCTCCGGCCATCTGGTGAAAACACTGGCGACGAGAAGTTCGCCGGGATGTGAGCCAAGGGCCGCGACTGCTCTTCGTCGAGCCGGTGCAATACGAGTTGTTCGCCTCCAGTGGCACCCTGGAGATAGATCATGCTGCTCCCATCGGGCGAGATGTCCAGCACTTTCTGAAGGAATGTCGCGGCCCCTCCGATGCTAGGCGTCGAGAGCGCCAAGCGGGTCGACACCGGTTTCGGTGTCGGGCGCATCCAGCCCCAGGCGGCGAGCGCAGCTGCAGCCGCGAATGCGATTGGCCAAGTCGCACGGGCCAGATTGCCGCGCCAGCCCTTCTGCACGTTCTGCCGCGCGCCGGAATTGTGGCGCCGCATCGACGTGCCTTCGCCGTTACCCGCAAGGGCGACTGCAAACAAGGCGGCCGTCGCAAAGCGATCCGCGGGCAACTTTGCCAGCGCCGTGAGTACTGCATCAGAGACGTGATCAGGCACGGTGCGTCGCGTTGCCGTCACTGGTTCTGGCTCGTTGCCCAGCACTCGTGCAATCACCGCCTGCGCTGTGGGGCCGTTGAACGGCGGCTCTCCAACCAGCATTTCGTGCAACACACATCCGAGCGCATACACATCCGTGCGCGCATCAATGTTGCGCTCGCCGAGTGCCTGCTCAGGACTCATATAATGAGGGGTCCCAAGCGACATTCCCGTCTCAGTGAGTCGACTGCCGCCATCGGTGCGACTTGCAGCGAGCGCGATGCCAAAGTCCGCCACCACGGCACGGCCATCATGCAGCAGGATGTTCTCCGGCTTGATGTCGCGGTGAATCACTCCTTGGCGATGCGCGTAGTCGAGCGCAGAGGCAATCTCGCTCGCGATGCGCACTGCATCTTCGATGGGCAGCTGGCGCTCGCGATTCAAGCGATCGCGTAGCGCCTCGCCCTCCACGAACGGCATGACGTAGTACACCGTCCCTTCCACCTGGCCCGAATCAAACAGCGGCAAAATGTGGGGGTGCTGCAAGTTGGCCGTAGTGCGAATCTCAACCAAAAACCGCTCGGCGCCGATAATGGCCGAGAGCTCAGGCTTGAGCACCTTGAGCGCGACTGGTCGGCTGTGGCGCAGGTCCTGCGCCAAGTACACGGTGGCCATTCCGCCTGCACCGAGCACTCGGTCTAGGCGATAGCGGTCCGCGAGTGCGGCGGCGAGTGAGGCGGGTATGGGCTGATTCAATGTGCGGGTAAGCTACGCGCCCGAGGCCGGATGCGTCACTGCCAGTCGCACTTGCCATCCGTCCATCCGGATGCTAGGATATAGGCATAATCGAATTCGTGGCGATTTCGAGGCAACTTGCGGCCACGTTAAACATTCAGCTAAAGCGCCGGCCCGGTGTGCCTCCTCGCTCCGGGCCTTCGTGCTTTCAGGAACCCTGTGTCTCAGTCGTCACCGCAGTCCAGCGCGCCGTTTCGCATCTCGTTTGAGTTCTTTCCTCCGAAGTCGGAGGAGATGGAAGCGACGCTGTGGAAGTCGATTCAACGCTTGGCGCCACTCTCGCCGGACTTTGTGTCCGTGACCTACGGAGCGGGCGGCAGTACGCGAGAGCGCACGCACCACACTGTGCGTCGTCTATTGAAGGAGACGCCTCTCACGCCGGCCGCGCATCTGACCTGCGTGGCCGCAACGCGCGAAGAGATCGACGCGGTCGCGGACGACTATTGGAACGCGGGTGTGCGCCACGTGGTCGCATTGCGCGGCGACATCCCCGGTGGCGACGCGCCGTACTTCCCGACGCCTGGCGGTTATGCCTACGCCACCGAGTTGGTGGAAGGACTGCGCAAGCGCCACGACTTTGAAATCTCCGTGGCGGCGTATCCTGAAGTGCATCCAGAAGCGACGTCGCCGCAGGCTGACCTCGACAACTTGAAGCGCAAGCTGGACGCGGGTGCCACGCGCGCAATCACGCAGTTCTTTTTTGATAACTGGAGCTTCCTGCGGTTTGT
>JAYUWY010000394.1:0-5840 GCA_043753285.1 Gemmatimonas sp.
CGGCGACTCGTCGCAAGCGTCGAGTGCGGTCTGTGCACACTGCACGTGTGAGCGCGGTATGGTCACGACGCGCAAATCCTGAGGCGCGCGGTGCAACGCTTTGCCCGTGCGGTGCGTCCGGTCGCGATAACGTGGATTATACGACAATAGTAAAATTTATCGCCATGTTACTCGTACACGTTGCCCCCAGAACCAAAACCCCGCAACTCCCCGCCAAACCTCACTTTCCGCCACCAGCCGACCTGCCCGGCGAGGCATAATCTCCCGAGTTATGCTGCAGGGAAGTGGCAGTAGTCTGGCCAAAGTCGAGCGGGCTCCGAACCCCCAAGCCGCCCTTGTTCAGCACGTGCGTGTAGATCATCGTCGTGCTCACGTCGCTGTGCCCCAAGAGCTCCTGCACAGTCCGAATATCGTACCCAGCCTCCAATAGATGCGTCGCGAAGCTGTGCCGAAACGTGTGACACGTCACGCGCAGGCCAATCTTCGCCGCCCGGGCCGCTTCGCCAACCGCGCGCTGGAGCACGCTGTCGTCCACGTGGTGCCGACGGATCCGTTTGGTCTCAAGGTCAACGTGCGTGCGCGCGGCGGGGAACAACCACTGCCAGCCTATGTCGTACGCGAACTTCTTGCCTTTGCGGTCGAGTGCGTCGGGCAGGGCGACGCCGGCGTAGCCGGCCTGCTTGTCGCGAAGCGCGAGGCGATGCACGGCCGCGATTTGTTTGCGCAAGGGTTCCACGAGTGAACTGGGAAGCATGGTGCGGCGATCCTTCGCACCCTTGCCAGCGCGCACCGTAATCTCGCAGCGATCGAGATCGACGTCCTTCACGCGTAGCTGCGCGGCCTCGCCGACGCGAAGTCCACTTCCATACAGCAGGGACACCATCAGCCACGGCACGCCGGTCAGTTGTTGAATGACCTGCTGTACGGCGGTGCGTGACAGGACGGTGGGCACGTGCTTGCTCCGCCGCGCAGGCACGACGCCCTCGGGCGCACCCATCGGAATGCTGAGCACTTCTCTGTAGAGAATCAGGAGTGCGGCCAATGCCTGATTCTGCGTGCTCGCGCTCACCTTGCGCTCCTCGGCGAGGTACGTGAGAAACTTGCGCACGTGCATCGCGTCGAGTGTTTCGGGATGGCGCAGTCCGTGAAATCGCACGTAGCGCGATACCCATCGCGTGTAGGACTCGATGGTGCGCTTGCTGTAGCGTCGCGTCTTGAGAAGGGAGGCGAGATCTTCGAGAATCATTGCTCAAGGGAGTGATGGGGACCGCCCTGCACGGCATCGCGGGCTCGCGAGTGGTGTCGAGAAACTGCGGCGCGGTTAGATTCCTCGCACGATGTCCGCGCCGAGACTCCTCCTTCCCGTTAATGCGGCCGGCCGACGCCGACTGAAAGTCGCCTTCGTGGGCACGCACGGCGTGGGGAAGACGACGCTGTGTTTTGATCTCGCGGCGCATATGAAGCGCTTGGATCTCGCGGTGGACTTGGTGAAGGAAGTCGCGCGCCGCTGCCCGCTACCGATCAACGAAGAAACAACCCTCGACGCGCAAGCGTGGATTCTTCACACGCAAGTCGCAGAAGAAATAGCAGCGATGGCGATGTACGAAGTCGTGGTCTGCGATCGCTCGGTGTTAGACAACTACGCGTATCTCGTTGCGCGTGTGGGTCGCAAACCGGAGCTCGATCAACTCGTGAGCGAGTGGATCAAAGGCTACGACGCGCTGTTCAAAGTGCCGGTGATGCACGCACCAACGTTCGATGGCAAGCGCGCAGTGTCTCGCGCGTTTCAGTTGGAGATTGATTCGACGATTGATGAACTCGTCAGCGCGTTCAACGTGCCCATCGTGCGACTCGATCCCGCGAATCGCGAGGGATGGGTGCCGGCGGTGTTGGATTCACTGCAGCTCCCGCTCGAGCCGCCGCAGATTGATCTCTTCGAAGCGCCCTAACGCTTCGTCGTAATCGCTGCGCCCGCCATGAGCGGTGCAAGCAAGTTCGCAGTCAACTCTGACAACTCGGCGAACGAATCGTTTGCAGTCACGAGACTCTCATTCGTCAGCTTGTGCGATGCAATCGCCTGACGCGCGTCGTGAATCAACGTGCGATGCGTGTACGACACACCATCGATAATCACGCACTCCTCGTCGCGGCCGGGCGCATCAACGTCGCCAGAGATCTCGAGACCAAAGTGCGAGCCGAGGTCGATGACAACATCATCGCCACCAGGCACCGTGAACGTCGCGCGCTGAGGCGCATCGTCGAGCAACACGCGCGGAATCTCATCAGGGATGTGTGCAGCTAGCGCGCGCAACGTGAACACGGCGCCCACACGATTTGCATGGCACTGCGCGATGATCTCAGCAGGAGAGGCCGCAGGAGAGAGCAGCACCGCACCGCGCCCATCAGCAGCAGCCAGCGCCACCACCCACGCCGGCGACGCAGGCAACAGAATCGCCGCGCGACGCCCGGCCAACGCCCGCACCAACGGCACGCAGCGCTGCAACATCGTGAACCCCGCCGCCGCGAGCGCCGACGCCGGAATTCCATTCACTGAGCCGCCGCCGGCAGCCGCGCGAAGCGCCATTACATCCATATTCGAAAGCGGGGTTTGAGGAATGTCCCAGAGCCGAAAACTAACCCTCCCCCAGCCCCCCTCCCACACCGTAACTTTCCCCAATGCCAGACCCCCGCCTCATGATCTCCGTTTCAGGTATCCGCGGCCGCGTAGGCTTTGGACTGACGCCTGAAGTCTTCGCGCGCTACGCCGCCGCATTCGGCGCATGGGCCGTGGCCGGTGCCAAGCAGCGCGGCACGCGCCCCGCCGTCGTACTCGGCCGCGATTCGCGCGTCACTGGACCGCTGTTTCATAGCGTCACGCGCGCTGCACTCGAATCCGTTGGCGCAGACGTCATTGATATTGGACTCACGACGACGCCCACACTGCAGATGGCGGTGGAGCATCATCACGCGGCAGGTGGATTGGGCATCACCGCGAGCCACAATCCGGTTGAATGGAACGCGCTCAAGTTTATTGGGCCCGATGGTTTGTTCTTGAGTGCTGCGCAAGGCAATGAGATGCGCGCGCTGGTTGATTCGGGTATTCCGTACGCGATGTGGGACGAGCTCGGCTCGGTGTACTTCGATGGCGAAGCCGTCGCGCGTCATCTCGATGCGGTACTCGCGCTGCCGTTTATTGACGTCGATGGAATTCGCGCGCGCAAGTTTATCGTGGCCTTCGACGCGTGCCGCGGTGCAGGTGGCATCATCATTCCGCGCTTGCTCGAGCTTCTAGGTTGCGAAGTGCACGGCATCGAACTCGAGACGGATGGACGATTCCCGCGTCCGCCTGAACCGATCGCCGAGAACTTGGTGGCGCTGCAGTCGCTGGTGAGGAGCACCGGCGCGCAGATCGGCTTCGCGACTGATCCAGACGTAGATCGCCTCGCCCTCGTGGATGACGACGGCCGCGCGATTGGTGAGGACTACACGCTCGCACTCGCGACACGTGTTGTTCTGCGACACCGCAAAGGCGCGGTGGTCACGAATCTGTCCACGAGCCGCATTCTCGACGATATGTCGGCCGAGCACGGCGTGAGCGTCGTGCGCGCTCCCGTGGGAGAGGTGAATGTCGCTCTCAAGATGCGCGCAGTGAACGCGGTGATCGGCGGCGAAGGCAACGGCGGCGTGATTCTCCCCGAACTCCACCTCGGCCGCGATGCGCCGCTGGGTGTGGCATTGCTCTTGCAATTGCTGCACGAAGACGCCGAGCCGTTGTCACGGATCGTGGAGCGGTTCCCGCGTTATGTGATCATCAAGGACAAGTTGGATCGCCCGTCCAAACCGCTCGACGCGGTGTATGCTGCGCTTACTGCAGCGTTCTCTGATGCTGAGGCGGATACGCAGGATGGTCTGCGGTTGGCGTGGCCGGACAAGTGGGTGCATATCAGACCGAGCGGAACGGAGCCGATTGTGCGAGTGATTGCGGAGGCGCGAACGGAGTCGGACGCGCGGGAACTTGTTGAGAAGGGCAGGTCTTTGCTCGCCAAATTGACTTGAGACTTGAGACGTGAGACTTGAGAGGTAGTGCTCTCACGTCTCAACTCTCACCTCTCAAGCCTGTATCTCACGTCTCAAGTCTCACGTCTCAAGTCTAAAAACTATGTGCGGAATCGTAGGTTACATCGGCCCCCGCGTTGCAACGCCGTTCCTCATCGAGGGCCTCAAGCGCCTCGAGTATCGCGGCTATGACTCGGCCGGCATCGCCGTGTACGATGGCAAGAGCGTCGGCGTGCGACGCGCTGCGGGCAAGATTGCCAAGCTCGAAGCCGTGCTCGCGGCGTCGCCGGCGAATGGCACCGTCGGCATCGCGCACACACGCTGGGCCACGCACGGCCCGCCAACGGAACGCAATGCGCATCCGCATCTGTCCACCGACGAGACGATCGCGGTGGTGCACAACGGCATCATCGAAAATGCCAACGTGCTCCGCAGGTCGCTCACGGAGATGGGACACACGTTCCGCTCCGATACCGACACGGAAACCATCGCGCATCTCATTCAAGAGCTGTGGGAAGGTTCGCTCGAAGAAGCGGTGATTGGCGCGCTGCGCAAAGTGGAAGGCACGTTTGGCATCGCGGTGGTGAGCAGCAAGGACCCCGACAAGATTGTCGCCGCACGAAAGGGCTCGCCGCTGTTGATCGGCGTCGGCGACAACGAGTACTTCCTCGCGTCCGATGCGTCGGCCATTCTCGCGCACACGCGCCAGGTGGTGTATCTCAACGACGGCGATCTCGCGGTGCTCACGCGCGACGGCTACAAGGTGATGGACATCAACGCCGTGCCGATTCGGCGCAGCGTGGAGCGCATTGAGTGGGATCTCGCAGCGATTGAACGCGGCGGATTCGACCACTTCATGCTCAAGGAAATCTTCGAGCAGCCCACCACCGTCGAGAATACGATGCGTGGGCGCTTGATTCTCGAAGACGGCACGTCCAAGCTCGGCGGTCTCAACATGAGCCACGAGCAGTTGATGGCCATCGACAACATCGTCATCACCGCCTGCGGCACGACGTGGCACTCGGCGCTCATTGGCGAAATGATGATTGAAGACCTCTGCCGCATTCCAGTGGAAGTCGAGTATGCGTCGGAGTTCCGCTATCGCAATCCGATTATCACACCGACGACGCTGTGCATTGTGATCTCGCAGTCAGGCGAGACGGCGGACACGCTCGCCGCTATGCGCGAAGCGAAGCGTCGTGGCGCACACACGCTGGGTCTCGTGAACGTGGTGGGCTCCACGATTGCACGCGAGGACGACGGCGGCATCTATTTGCACGCCGGTCCGGAGATTGGTGTTGCTTCGACGAAGGCGTTCACGAGCCAAGTCGTGGCACTCGCATTGTTCGCGCTCAAGATGGCGCGCAAGCGCACGCTGTCGGTGATGCGCGGCCGCGAGATCGCACAGGCGATGCACGAGTTGCCCAAGCAGATTCAGTCCATCCTCGATCGCGCACCAGAGATTGAAACGATCGCCGAGCAGTATAAGGACGCGCACAACTTCTTGTACTTGGGGCGCGGGTTCAACTTCCCGGCGGCGCTGGAAGGCGCACTCAAACTGAAGGAAATCAGCTACATCCACGCCGAAGGGTATCCGGCGGCTGAGATGAAGCACGGGCCGATTGCGCTGATTGACGAGAAGATGCCCGTGGTCTTTATCGCGCCGCACGACGGTGTGTTCGACAAACTCGTCTCGAACATCCAAGAAGTGAAAGCGCGCGGCGGCAAGACGATCGTCATCACATCGCGCGCTGAGGATGCCCTTGAGGGGCTGATGGATCACG
>JAYUWY010000395.1:0-2959 GCA_043753285.1 Gemmatimonas sp.
TTGCTGCCCATTTCGTTCTTGGGCGCAATCTTCTTCTGGATTCCCAAGCGCATCACGGTGATTGCCGCGGCGCACACCGCGCGACTCGAAGGTGATGACACCATTGTCACGCACCGCGTGCTCGTAGGCGGCATCGCGTTTCCGCTCTGGATTGCCGTCACGTCGCTTGTCGCGGGTCTGATGTGGGGCTGGCAGGCGGGACTCCTCTCGCTGATTCTGCAGCCGCTGTGGGCGTTCACCGCGCTGGCGGTGGGTGAGCGACGTCAAGCGATGTGGACAGCGATTCGCCGCTATTTCCTCAGACGTCTCAACCGCGAGCGGCTCGAGCCGCTGCGCACACGCCAAGCCGCACTGGCGACACAACTCCAAGAGCTGCTGGCGCGCACCGTCGTCGCGCCGTCGTAGTCTCCGGAGTAAACTTCACGGTGCTATGGCCGCCAAAAAAAAGAAGCCAACAAAAAAGAAAGCGGTGAGGTCGCCCGCCAAGAAGACGCTGGCTCGCACCGCAACGGGCAAGGCAGTCAATTCTGAGCAGATTGCCACGGCCGGCGAGAAAGCCGTGGTCGGCACGATGGAGCGCATCAACGAAGGCATACGTGCAAGCGGCGCGTTCTTGGCGCCGCCAGACGAGATTCTGCAGCGCTCCGCCAACGACGACGCCATTGGCGACTTCTCGTGGTCGCTCACCGAAGACGAACGCCTCCTCTCAATCGGCGGTCCGCGCAGCGACTTCCGTTCGACGGATCCGTGGCGCGTCATGCGCATCACGTCGGAGTTCGTGGAAGGGTTCGACAAACTCGCGGGCATCGAGAAGGGCGTCTCCATTTTCGGCTCGGCGCGCACGCGGCCCGACGATCCGCAGTATCTCGCGGCCGTCGAAGTCGGACGATTGCTCGGCGAGAAGGGGTTTAGCATCATCACCGGTGCAGGCCCCGGCATCATGGAAGCAGCGAACAAGGGCGCGAAGGTGGCCGGCGCGCCGTCGTATGGTTGCAACATCGAGCTGCCGTTTGAACAGGGAGCGAATCCCTATGTGGACACACTCGTCGGCTTCCGCTACTTCGCTGTGCGCAAGACGATGTTCATCAAGTATTCCAGCGCGTTTATCATTTTCCCCGGTGGCTTTGGCACCTTCGACGAACTGTTCGAAGCGCTGACGCTGATTCAGACGGGCAAGATTTCGCAGTTCCCGGTGGTGTTGTTTGGTACGCACTACTGGGCCGGGCTCGTGCGATGGATTCGCTCGCGCGTGCTCGCCGAGGGGAAGATTTCTCCTGGGGATATGGACCTGATGGTTGTCACTGATGATCCCGCCGAAGCCGCGCGTGTTGTGGAAGAGGCGTACCAGCTCCAGCTCAAGACGGCCCGCAAGCGGGCAAAGGAATCCAATGGCCAAAGGTGAATCTCGCGAGCGCGGCGGCTTCAAGGCCTCGCGTCACGGCAAGGGTGCGGCGGTGAAGGCGAGCCCAGCAGGCAACAAAGCGGAGCAAAAGCGCGCAGCGGAACAGCGCGAAAAGAAGAGCCCGAAGGTGGGCACCAAGGCTGTGAGCCCGTTTTTGCGCGGCCGCAAAATTGACCCGCGCAAGATTGACGGCACCGAGACCGTGGTGCAGCTCGTGGAGCAGTGCTTCCAGAGCTACAACTCGGGGCGTCTGCGCGAAGCGTGCCAGCTATTCACCGAAAAGATGTTGGCGCCCAAGTGCACCGTCGGCCTCACGCTCACGGGTGCGCTCACGCCAGCAGGCCTGGGCATGAGCAGCATCATTCCGCTCATCGAAGCCGGCTTTGTGGATTGGATCATCTCCACGGGCGCGAATCTCTATCACGACACGCATTTCGGACTCGGCCTCTCGATGCACCGCGGCGATCCGACCACGTCCGACACGATGCTGCGCGAAGAAGGCATCGTGCGCATCTATGACGTGTTCTTTGATTACGACGTGTTGCTCTCCACGGACGCCTTCTTCCGCAAGGTGATTCGCGCGCCGGAGTTTCAGCGCACAATGTCGAGCGCGGAGTTCCACTATCTGTGCGGCAAGTATCTTGTGGAGCGCGAGAAGGCGCTCGGCATTCCGCAAAAGAGCTTGCTCGCGGCAGCGTATCGCTGCGGTGTGCCGATCTACACATCGAGCCCCGGCGACTCGAGCATCGGCATGAACGTCGCCGCGCTCGCACTCGAAGGCGGCACGTGTGTGATCGATCCTAACAAGGATGTGAACGAAACCGCGAGCATCGTGCTCAACGCCAAGCGCAACGGTGAGAGCGCTATTTGCATCATGGGTGGCGGTTCGCCCAAGAACTTCGCATTGCAAACTGAGCCGCAGATTCAAGAAGTGCTCGGCATCGACGAGCGCGGACACGATTACTTCTTGCAGGTGACTGACGCGCGCCCCGACACAGGCGGTCTCTCGGGCGCCACGCCGGCCGAAGCCGTGAGCTGGGGCAAGATTGATCCCGACAAGCTGCCCGATGCGGTGGTGTGCTACCTCGACACGACGATCGCGCTACCTGTGCTTACGAGCTACGCGCTCGGCAAGAAGAAGCCGCGCAAGCTGAAGCGGCTCTATGATAAGCGCGCCATGTTAATGGCTAAGTTGCAGGCTGAATTTGAGGCGGCGAATAAGAAATAAGACGGAAGACAGAAGACGGAAGGAACTGCAGAAACGCGACGGGCTCCGGTAGATCACCGGAGCCCGTCGCGCTTTTACCTTCCGTCTTCAGTCTTCCGTCTGTTAGCGCAGCTCGAACCCAAACGGTATCTCCACCATCTGCCGTACCGCTCGACGACCCACGCGCGCGGGGTTGAATCGCAAGCGCGGAATCACGCGGCGCACCGACTCGGCAAACGCAGGGTGCGTCGCATCGACCACCTGCAGCGTACTCATCTCGGGGCGACCGTCGGTGCCGACAACGAATCGCACGCGCACCATTCCCGGCACGCGCGACTGACGGAGCACTT
>JAYUWY010000396.1:0-2955 GCA_043753285.1 Gemmatimonas sp.
CACAGTGTCGTTGCCCACATTCGGATAGCGCAGGAAATACCACGCGCTATCCAAGAACGTGTCGCTCACGTCTGTTTCGCGACGCGCCTTCTTGCCGCAGGTGGGGCAGGGCACGCGATACCACTCTTCGTGGCGCGCGAGTGGTGAGATGCCCGAGTCATCCGGTTTGAAGTCCGCGATGTTCGGCAACACCACCGGCAAATCCTTCTCGGGCACCGGTACAGTGCCGCAATCATCGCAGTAGATGATTGGAATTGGCGGACCCCAATAGCGCTGCCGCGAGATGCACCAATCGTGCAATCGATAATTGGTGACCGCTTCACCGGCGTGCTTCGACGCGAGCCACGCAGTGACCTTCGCCTTGCCCTCATCTACTCCCAAGCCATCGAACTGCTCAGAGTTCACGAGTACGCCATCGCCGACGTACGCCGAGTCGCCAAGCGGCGTCTTCGCGCTGTCGCCGGGACCCGCGACGACGCGCGGAATGGGCAAATCAAACTTCTTCGCGAATTCAAAATCACGTTCGTCGTGTCCCGGCACTGCCATAATCGCACCCGTGCCGTACTCCATCAGCACGTAGTCGGCAATCCACACGGGGATCATCTCGCCCGTGGCCGGATTCACCGCATACGAGCCGGTGAACTCGCCAGTCTTCTCCTTGCTCGTCTTGCGGCTCACCAAGTCCTGCTTGGATGCGCGCGCGCGATACTCGCGCACGATGCCTTCCTGCATTGGCGTCGTGAGCTCATCCACCAACGGATGTTCTGGCGCGAGCACCAAGTACGTCGCGCCAAAAATTGTGTCGGGGCGCGTGGTGAACACTTCGATCTGCGTGGTGCCGCTGCGCACTTCGGTGGTGACGGACACCGCCGAGCTGCCCGCATCCGTGAGCGGGTCGAGCACCGGGAAGCGCAGCTTGGCGCCGTCGGAGCGTCCCAGCCAATTGCGCTGCGCTTGCTTCGTCGTCGCGGACCAATCGAGCGTGTCGAGATTGTCGAGCAAGCGCGGCGCGTACTTGGAGATGTTGAAGAACCACTGCTCCAAGAAGCGCTGCTCCACCATCGTGCCGCAGCGCTCACACGCACCGCCGATGACCTGCTCGTTGGCGAGCACCGTCTTGCACGACGGGCACCAGTTCACCGCCGCGGCCTTCTTGTACGCGAGGCCCTGCTTGTGCAGCTGCAGGAAGATCCACTGCGTCCACTTGTAGTAGCTGGGGTCGGTGGTATCCACCGACTTCGACCAATCCACCATCAATCCGGCGCGGTCGAGCTGGCGGCGGAAATTGCGGATATTGCTCGGAATCAGCTCCATCGGATGGCGCCCGACCTTCAGCGCAAAGTTCTCCGAGTGGATGCCAAATGCGTCGTATCCCAGCGGCTCGAAGACGGTGTGGCCTTGCAGGCGCTGGAAGCGGGCGTAGATATCACATCCAGTGAACGCAAAGAGGTTTCCCACGTGCAGCCCTTCGGCTGACGGATAGGGAAACATCATCAAGGCGTAGAAAGGGCGCTCGCCATTCGCGATATTGGTACGGTGGGTGCCACGTTCGGCCCACCGTTCCCGCCAACGCGTCTCAATCGCCGTCGGATCGTATCCGATTGGCTCTGGTACCGATGCAGTCATCGTCTTTGGAAGAGAATTCTCTCAATCTAGCCCCCTCGGGAACGGCCTCCAACACGGCCGCCTCCTCGGAGCCTGCCGTGCGCACGCACATCATCGACCGAATGGCCGATTGGGGGGCGCTGTTTGGCACCCTCGCCGTGATCGCTTTGCTTGCTGCGGGCTGGGCAAACGTAGGCGCTCTGAAGGCTGCGGGTGGGCTGATTTGGTTCGTCGCGCTGTTGCTCGCGGTGGCCATCGCGGCCTCCGCCCTGGTCTTTCGCCTCATCATCTCGCCCATCGTGGGCAATCAGCTGCGCGGACTCGCGGATGTCGCCGAAGCCATCGCAGCCGGTGATTTGACGCGGACTCCAGAAGCCGCCGCGGCGGGCGGCCAGCTCGGCCGACTCGGCCGCGCGATGGTGGAGATGACGGGCACGCTCCGCCAGTTGGCGACGATGATTCGCGAGAACGCTGCGGCCACGTCGACGCGCGCCACGGAGATCACGGCGAGCACCGAGCACATGGCGCAGGCCGCGTCGGGCATCGCCGAGACGGCGAGCACGCTCAGCGACGAAGCGGGCGCGATGGCCGGGACGATTCGCACACTGAATACCGACGCGTCGCGCCTCTCGACGCTCGCGGGCAACGTGGCCGAAGGTGCCGCCAGCGGTTTGGCGCGCAACGAACGCCTCAAGACACTCGCGCTCGAGAACGCCGGCTTGCTCGACGAAAGCGCGCGCCGTCTCGACGAGCTCGCAGTGGACGTGCAGGACGGCGCGAAGGCCACGGAAGCACTCGCCACCGCGTCCGATGAGATTCGCGCGTTCGTCGCACTCGTGCAGAAGATTGCGCGACAGTCCAAGCTGTTGGCGCTTAACGCGGCGATGGAAGCCGCGCGCGCCGGCGAACACGGCGAAGGATTCACCGTCGTCGCCAACGAAGTGCGCCGTCTCGCGCAGGGCACGGCCGAAGCCGCCGAGAAGACGGATCAGTTGATGAAGTCGCTGATTGCGCAGATGGAGACGGCGGGTTCGACGGGCATTCGCGCTCGCGGCGCAGTGGAAGCCGTGCGCGGCGCGACATCGCGCGGTCGCCAAGCGTTCTCGCAGGTGGAGCGCGCTGTCGCCGATGCCGAAGCATGGGTGTCCACGATGGCGTCGTCAGCGAGCGCGGGTCAGGCGCTCGCCACGGAAATCGTGAGCAAGCTCGGTTCGCTCTCCGGCGGCACGCAGGCATTTGCGGATTCCATGCACGACGTCGCGGCCGCGAGTGAAGAGCAGAGCGCGAGCACGCAGGAGATTGCGGCGGCAGCGAATGCGTTGGTGCACGCCGCGGATCGCGTGGCGGGGG
>JAYUWY010000397.1:0-5814 GCA_043753285.1 Gemmatimonas sp.
TGGCCTGAATCCTCCCCTTCGAGGCCTCGTGTCCTCCCCCTCGCTTCCTCTAGTGAATTCGGTCCTTCCCCTCGCTCTTCGCTCCTTATATTCCTCATACAAGCCATTCGACTCGAGAGTCACACATGACCGCTACCTTGCCCGACGCCTCCGTCGCCCACGACACATTCCCCATCAACGGAACCGACTACATCGAGTTCTGGGTGGGCAATGCGAAGCAGTCGATGCTTTTCTACCGCGCGGCTTTTGGCTTCAAGCTCGTGGCCTACCGCGGACCGGAGACCGGCGTGCGCGACCGCGCCTCGTATCTGCTGACGCAGGACAAGATTCGCCTCGTGCTCACGACGCCCATCGGACCGGAAGGCGAGATCGCGGCGCACGTGATGCTGCACGGCGACGGTGTGCGCGACATGGCGTTCTGGGTGGACGACGCGCGTGATGCGCACAAGAAGGCGGTCGAGCGCGGTGCGGTCTCCGTACAAGAGCCCACCGTGATGAAAGATGAACACGGCGAAGTCATCATCGCCGGCATCCGCACCTACGGCGACACGATTCATTCCATCGTCGAACGCAAGAACTACAAGGGACTCTTCCTCCCCGGCTTCGTTGCCACTGATTCGCCGTTCCAGCCAGAGAGCGTGGGCCTCAAGTACGTGGACCACTGCGTCGGCAACGTCGAACTCGGCAAAATGAATCATTGGGTCGAGTTCTACTCGCGCGTGCTCGGCTTCTACAACCTGTTGTCGTTTGACGACAAGACCATCTCCACTGAGTATTCGGCGTTGATGTCGAAGGTGATGTCCAATGGGAACGGGCGCATCAAGTTCCCCATCAACGAGCCGGCGTCGGGCAAGAAGAAGTCGCAGATCGAAGAGTATTTGGATTTCTATCGCGGCCCGGGCGTGCAGCATATCGCCGTGGCGACAGACGACATCATCAAGACGGTGCGTCAGCTGAAGAGCCGCGGTGTGGAATTCTTGAGCATCCCGCGCTCGTACTACGAGACCGTGCTCGACCGCGTCGGCAAAATTGACGAAGACATCGCGCCGCTCGCAGAGCTCGGCATTCTCGTGGATCGCGACGACGAAGGTTACCTGCTACAGATCTTTACGAAGCCTGTGCAGGATCGCCCGACCCTGTTTTTTGAGATCATTCAGCGCAAGGGCGCGAAGAGCTTTGGTGCCGGCAACTTCAAGGCGCTATTTGAAAGCATCGAGCGCGAGCAGGCCAAGCGAGGCAATCTCTAAATGGCTGCGAAAGCTGCCGTAAAGAAGAAGGCTGCAAAGAAAGTCGCGACGAAGGCTGTGAAGAAGGTCGCGCGCAAAGTGAAGTCGGCGAACTTGAAGACGGTGGTTACCACGGCGAGTCCTGCTGCATTTCTCTCGAGTCTCTCCGACGCCGAGCAGAAGCGTGACGCGCAGGTGCTCTCGGAGCTGTTTAGTGCAGTGACCAAGCAGCAGCCGAAGATGTGGGGCGGCAGCATCGTCGGTTACGGCGACTTCGCGTACGTGGGAAAGTCTGGCCGTGCCGGCGATTGGTTTCTTGCCGGCTTCGCACCGCGCAAGGGAACACTCACGCTGTACATGCTCGGCGGTTGGGAAGGCAACAAGGACCTGCTCGCAAAGCTTGGCAAACACACACTCGGCAAAGGCTGCTTGTACTTGCGGCGCCTGTCAGATGCGGATCCCAAAGCGTTGAAGGTGCTCGTGGTGGATGCGTTCAAGCGTGCGAAGACAATCGCACCGACAATGATTAACGGAGCCATGAGCTAATGCCGTTCTATCACACGCTGGGTCAGATTCCGCGCAAACGTCACATCGCGTTCCCGAAGCCGGGCGGCGGGATCTACAACGAACAACTCGTGGGCATCGAAGGATTCACGGGCCCCGCGGCGTTGATGTATCACATCCATCCGCCCACGACGGTGAAGTCTGCGCGTCGTTTGCTCGAGACGCCGTACGAAGCCGACACGGACAAGACGCTCAAGCATCGTCACTTCCGCACCGCAGGCATTGCACGCGGTGGAAGCCCCACGCTCAATCGCGTGCCGTTGTTGTTTAACGACGACATCGCGATGCTCTACGTGGCGCCGGACAAGCAGGACGAGCACTTCTATAGAAATGCGCAGGGCGACGAAGTGGTGTATGTGGCCGAAGGCGAGGGCACGCAGGAGACGCAGTACGGCGACTTGCCCATCAAGCCCGGCGACTATCTCGTCATTCATCGCCACATCTTGCATCGCTACACGTTCACGAAGCCCGCGAAGTTGTTGGTGATGGAGAGCCGCGGACACATTCGTCCGCCCAAGCGCTATCTCAACAACGTTGGACAGCTCGTGGAAGGCGCGCCGTACTCTGAGCGCGACATCCGCGTGCCGCGTGAACTGAAGACGTATGACGAGAAGGGCGACTTCCCGCTCATCATCAAGCAGTACAACGGACTCAACGAAATCGTGCTCGATCATCATCCGTTGGATGTGATTGGATGGGACGGACAGTTTTATCCGTGGGCGTTTAACATCCACGACTTCGAGCCAATTGTTGGTCGCGTGCATCAGCCGCCACCAGTGCATCAAACGTTTCAGGGCGATGGCTTTGTCATCTGCTCGTTCTGCCCGCGGCCGTACGACTTTCATCCGCAGGCGATTCCCGCGCCGTACAATCACAGCAACGTGGATTCGGACGAGGTGCTGTTCTACGCGTCCAGTGAATTCATGAGTCGCAAGGGTATCGAGTACGGCAGCGTTACGCATCACCCTGACGGCATTCCGCACGGGCCGCATCCGGGCCGGTACGAAGCGAGCATTGGGCAAACGCACACCAATGAGCTCGCGGTGATGATGGATTCGTTCAAGCCGCTCAAGGTGGCGAAGGCAATACTGCCGTTTGAAGATCCGAAGTACATGTTCAGCTGGATTGAAGCGAGTGGAGACGGTTTCTCACCGCCGACAAGCTGATTTCCCGCCGTCCCGGGTGAGAATGTCTCACCCATAGAGGTGAGAGCGCCTCCCATCACTATTGGTGATGGGAGGCGTTCGTATTTCACAATACACTGCAGATGCGGCCGACTCCGGTGGAGTGGTGACGGCTGCACCCTCGCTATCGGTGCTCCAATGATGCTGCGTTCCCGTTTCCTCCTAGCCGCGATGACGCTCGTCGCCGGCGCATGTTCCGAACCGTTTGCTCCGACATCGGAAGCACCGCGGTCAGCGTTGACGTCTAGCGTGAAGTCCTCCGATTTCGCAATCCTTGGGCTCGCCGCTGTGACGTGCACCAATGGCTCGGTGGTTGGCGACATCGGCACGTTCGAAGCAACGCCCGTCGGCGCCATCACGCTGACGGCATGCCCGCTGGTGGGCAGCGCGCACATCGGCGACGGCGCCGCCGTGTCGGCGTACAATGCATTCCTCGCGGAGTACGCCGCGATGGCCCCGAGCAGCGCGACGAACTGCACGGTGCTCACCGGTACGCTTGCTGGCGTGACGCTCGCCCCAGGCACGTACTGCTTTGATGCCGCGGCCGCGTTGACCGGCACACTCACGTTGGCTGGCTCCGCATCGAGCAAGTGGTTGTTCTACGTCGGCACGAGCGGCACCGGTGCGTTGACGGGCACCAACTTCAGTGTTGTCCTGGCGCAGGGTGTGAACCCGTGTGCCGTGACGTGGTGGGTTGCCGAAGCCGTCACGATGACGACGTCGAACTTCGTGGGCCGCATTCTGGCTGGCGCGGCAATCACGATGACCGGCGGCACGTTCGCTGGCACTGCGTACTCGCAGGCCGGCGTGACGGTCACGGGC
Organism: Gemmatimonas sp.; assembly: GCA_043753285.1. Classification (GTDB taxonomy): domain Bacteria; phylum Gemmatimonadota; class Gemmatimonadetes; order Gemmatimonadales; family Gemmatimonadaceae; genus Pseudogemmatithrix. The sequence continues at coordinate 3,797 of JAYUWY010000397.1, forward strand.
ACGGAGTTCGTGGGTTGCACGGCGCCCTCGTCGGGGAACGGCAACGGTGGTAACAACGCCGGCTGCAACCAGGGTGTCGGTAACGGCCCCGAAGGCTGCGATCCGGGCAACTCCAACAAGCGTCGCCCCACGAATGATGAGGCGGGCGGCATTCCAGGGGCACCGGGCCGTAAGGGCGGTGCGTAAGCTGTGACGCACAGGGCCACGCGCGTCCACTCGCATGAGTGGACGCGCGTGTTGTGTGCGTTAGTTTCCTCGCATGCACTTCTCGCTCGGCGACGTCGCTCCGCGTGACCGCCATCACTGGCTCGCGCCGCTGATTGCGCCGCGCCCCATCGCGTTGGTGAGCACATTGAGCGCCGCTGGCGTCGGCAATCTTGCGCCGTTTAGTTTTTTCGCGATGGGTGGACAGTCGCCGCAGTCGGTGGCGTTCTGCCCGATCAACAATCGTGATGGGCAGCCCAAAGACACGCTGCGCAACATTCGCGAGACGGGCGAGTTCGTCATCAACATCGTGTCGCGCGAGATGGCCGAGCGCGTGAATCAGGCGTCGGCGCCGTATCCGTTTGCCGTCGATGAGTTTGATGTGACGGGGTTCACACGCGTCGCGAGCACACGCGTGAGGCCGCCGCGCGTGCTGGAGTCGCCGGCGTCACTGGAGTGCCGAGTGTTTCAGATTGTTCCGCACGGCGCGGGCGCGCAGGCTGGCACGTGGGTCATCGGTGAAGTGCTGCACCTCCACGTGCGCGACGACGTACTCGGCGACGATGGATTCCCCGACACGGCGAAGGTGCATCCCGCTGCGCGGATGGGACGCAATGAGTGGGCGCATATCACGCCAGCTAATACATTTCCATTAGATCGACCAACGCTTTAAGGAGCCTCCATGTCTCGTCGTCTGCTGGCCGCTGTTGTTGTTCTCGCAGTCCTAGCCACAACCGCCACTGCTGCGGTGCTCCACGATGTCACCGGCCGCTGGATGCTCGCGGTCGTGACGGATAACGGCACCGGCTATCCCGTCCTCGAACTCAAGCAGGAGGGCGAGCGCGTGACGGGTTCGTACACTTCCAACGCGATGGGCAGTCGCACGATCACCGGTACTGTCCGCGGCGACACGCTGTCGTTTGCGCTTTCGGCCAGCGGTGCAGGAGAGGGCATGGTCCTGACCTACACGGCGCACATCGTGAACGCCGACAGCCTCAATGGCGCCGTGGATTTCGCGGGCCAGGGCGGAGCGCGGTTTACGGGCAAGCGCCAGAGGTAGTGGTACAGCCGACGGGCAAACGCTGACGAGGCTTGTTAGATTTCGCCCGTGATTCGCGCCCGAACTCTACTGAGTGGTCTCGCAACGACGCTGGCGATCTTCGCCAGCGTCGTTGGCGCACAGAGCACACGGCCTGACTCAATTCCTGTTTTTCGGGCTGCGATTGTCTCGGCGACTTCCGCCGCGGATACCACCGCGCTCGCGGACGCTCACGAGTCGCTAGGGCTCGCACACTGGCGCGCTGATCGGTTTGACTCTGCACTCGTGCATTTGCTACGCACGCGCGATTTGCGCACGGAGCTTGCCGACAGTGCGGGACTCGCGCGCGCGCTCAACAGCTTGGGCTCTACGCATTACCAGGTGGGCAACTACGGCCTTGCGATTGATGCCTATGTGCGCGCGCTCGGACTTCGCGCCGTTGCCGGCAACGTGCTCGGGCAGTCGTACATCTATTCCAACATTGGCAAGGCGTACGAGGATTGGCGTCAGTTCGATCGCGCACTTTCGACGCTCGATTCAGCCGTGGCATTTGCGGAGCGCGCTGACGATGGTCATGCCCTGGGCTACGCTCGTAACACGCGTGCGGCGGTGCTCGTGTCGATGGGTCGCTACGATGACGCGCGCAGCGAAGCCAAGCAATCGCTTGCGGCGTACTACTCGCGCAAGCCGCAACTCGACGCGGTCGACTCGGCGAGTGCGTGGTCCATCAACACGGTGCTGTTGGGTCGCATTGACCTCGCGCAGGGACGCACGG
>JAYUWY010000398.1:0-2953 GCA_043753285.1 Gemmatimonas sp.
CCCCTTAATCTGCGCCCGCTCGGGGGCTGAGAGGCCCGCATCGAGCTTCGCGTCAATCGCGGAGTATTGCGCCTTGTAGGCCGCGGCCGTCTCATCGGCCATGATACAAATCCTCCACCGCGGCTCGCATCGCGAGGCGCTCCTTTGATGACACCAGCTGATCGGCGGCGAGCAGGATATAAATCTTGTCACTGCGCCGCACGATTCCCTGGACAAAATCCTTCGCCACGCCGCGATACACCGCCGGCGCGTCTTCAATCATGGCACCGTCCACGGCCGTCACCTCATGCACGGTGTCGACGATGAAGCCCATCGCGCCGTCAGTCAGCGCAAGCACCACAATGCGACTCTGCGCCGTGGGCGGCGTGACCGCGAGTCCCATGCGCTCGCGCAAATCCAACACTGGCACGAGACGCTCGCCCACCGAAATCACGCCCATCAACCACGGCAATGAATTCGGCAACCGACTCGGCGCCGTATAGCGCAGCACGCGCTCAACCACCGCGACGTCGAGCGCAAAGAGCTCGCCGGCGGCGGTACAGGTCACGAGGGAACGACGGGCTTCAGTAGTACTTGGCATTAGGCAGGGCGCTCCCGTAAAATAGCAACCGCAGCATGTTGAAGTGCGGGGACATCGACAAACGACGCGACGGTCTCGCCGCGGTGGAGTAGCGCTTGGAGCACGCCGTGCCGATCTGTTCCTGCCGGCACGCCGCGCATGGCCGCGGCATTTGACTCCCAAATATCATCGGCTTCGTCCACCCGAATCCCAAACGTGCCGTCGCCGAACACCAACACGACTCCCGGTGCACGCGCGCTGCCGGGAATCCCGAGCAGCACCGCCGCATCGAGTACGGGCAGATACTGCTCGCGCACCGTCATGTAGCCAAGCATGCCGGCGGGCGCCAGCGGTACGCCGCGCACGTCGGGCGCATCAATCGCTTCGCGCACTGAGGCAACGGGCAGCGCCACACGCTCTCCGCCCACCCACACCACGAGCACACGCCCGTGCACCATCACCTCGTCGCTCACGGCTGACACGCGCGCTCAATCGCGCCAGCAAGCGCGCTCAAAGAGAACTCGTCTTCGTCGCGCAACAACGGACGCGCCTGCGAGGGCATGCCATACACAGAACTCGAGGCCTTGTCTTGCACCAAGCCACGACCGCCAGCCGCGAGCACCTTCTTCAGACCATCGGTGCCGTCGCGTCCCATACCCGTCAACACGACGGCCACGGCGCGCGGGCCAAACACGTTGGCCACGCTCCGAAACATCGGATCCGCTGCGGGGCGCACGCCATGCTCGGTTGGTGCATCGCTCAGCTTCACGCGCGCGCCCGTTCCCTCTGGTGTGACCACGAGATGCCGCCCGCCGGGTGCGATGTACACGTGACCAGCGAGTAGCGGCTCACCCGACTGCGCTTCGCGCACCGGCAAATGCGAGAGCTGATCCAATCGCCGCGCCAAGCCCGCCGTAAATCCTGGTGGCATATGCTGCGCGACAACTACCGCGGCATCACACTGCGTGCTGAGTCCGGGAATGATTTCTGCGAGCGCGCGCGGTCCACCCGTCGACGAAGCAATCGCCACGACCGTCGTCGCAGGATGCAACGCGCGCGCGGCGCGTCCACGACGCTCCACGGGCCGTAACATCGGCACGCCAAAGTTGGCCCACGCCGCCGCCTTGAGCGCATCGTGCAGCCGCGGTGCTACCTGCGCCCACCCCGCACCGGTGAGCGAGTCTGGCTTGCGCACAAACTCCACCGCGCCCAACTCAAACGCGCGAATGGTCAAGTCCACGGTGCCGCGCATCGTCGCGCCGCTGACCATGATCACTGGGCGCGGGCACTCGCTCATGATGTAGCCGAGCGCGTGCAGTCCGTCGACGCCCGGCATTTCAATGTCGAGGGTGACGATGTCAGGATTCAGCGCATGCACCATGCGCAACGCCTCGTCACCATCGCGCGCCACGCCAACGACGTTGAATCCCGGGAAGCTCTCAATGAGCTCCTTCACCACCGCGCCCAAGAGCGCGCTGTCGTCCACCACGAGCACGGTGCGCGTGTCAGAGGACACGACCACCTCCGCGCACACTGCGCACTTCGAGCACGCCAGTGGACACATCAAACGACACCGTGCGTCCCGCTGCGCCACCCGTATCGGTGCCAACTATAGATATGCCCATCGCCGCGAGCACTTGGCGCGCCGAGTTCACATTGCGCTCACCCATCTGCATGCCGCCGGTGCCGAGCATCGTACCGAAGAGTGCCGCGCCGCCCACGAGCTTGGCTTCAAACGGGCCACGCGCACCTTCCGCCTTCATGGCTTCGAGCAGCATCGGAATCGCGGACGTCGCAAACCGCGCCGGATTGGACGCGTCGCGCGCCGCCGACGTGTCGGGCAACAGGATGTGCGCCATGCCGCCCACGAGCCGCGCGCGGTCGTACAGTGTCACAGCCACGCACGAGCCAAGTCCGACCGCAATGAAGCGGCCCGAGCCCTTGCCCACGGCCAATTGCGCGATGCGCACATGTTGCGTGCTCATACCGCCTTCTTGAACATGCGCGCCCGCGCATGCACGGACGAAAACAATTGGCGCGCAGGACCGAGCATCGTTTCCACTTTGCCGAGCATCAGAATGCCGTGCGGTTCAAGCGCCGCGTGGAACTTCTTGAAGATGAGGTCCTGCGCGTCGCGATCAAGGTAGATGAGCAGGTTGCGGCATGTGATGAGATCGAACTTCGTCGGCGGCGCAGCATCGAGAATCAAATCGCGACGATCCACGCGCACCAAGGCACGCAACTCGGCGACTGCTGTAAACGGCCCAGTGCCCGTGAAGTATCGGTCCCGCAGCACCGGTGGCATCTCCTTGAACGCGGCCTCGGCGTACGTACCCACGCGCGCCGCGCGCAATGACGCCGCATCAATGTCCGTGCCAATGATTTGCGTGTCCG
>JAYUWY010000399.1:0-5809 GCA_043753285.1 Gemmatimonas sp.
GGATCGCAGAGATGCCGGGCGGCATTCGCGATCTTGGCGACGTCAGAGAGAAACTGCGCATCGGCGCTGGTGCCACTGAGCGTCGTGGTCTGCACCAAAATGCGCTGCTGCGGCGTGCGCAGCGTGGTGAGCAAGGTGCTCAGCGCTTCTTCGTCAGATGCGCCAGACGGGGGCAACGCGGCATTGATGGCAGCGAGCACTTCGCGCGCCGCTTCGCGAATCACACCGAGGGCAGCGCCGGCGGGCGTGTTGCTGCCCACATCCTCGGCGAGCAGTTCGGCGTAGCCAAGGATGTGATTGACCGGCGTGCGCAGTTCGTGGCGGAGCTCTGCGGTGGTGGCGGGGTCGAGCGGAGTACTCACGCCGCGGGGCCGAGCAGCGCCGACATCTTGCCGAGCAAGCGCTCAAGGTCTACGGGCTTGGTATCGTAGTCATCGCAGCCCGCTTCGAGCGCCTTGTCGCGGTCGCCAGACATTGCGTGGGCGGTGAGTGCGATGATCGGCACGCGCGGTTCCTTCTCGAAGGCACGAATGCGTCGTGTCGCTTCCCAGCCGTCAATCTCGGGGAGACTCATATCCATCAAGATGAGATCCCATCCACCCTCAGCAGCGCGGGTGACGCCCTCGAGGCCATCGACGGCGATCTCGACGACGTGTCCGCGGCGCACGAGGCGACGCGAGAGCATGTCGCGGTTCATCTCATTGTCTTCGACGAGCAGGATGCGTGGCATAGGTCAGGTAGTCGGTGCGCCGCGACGGCGCATCAGGAGGCGGATGTCGCGCACGAGATCGAGTTGTGAGTACTCACCCTTGGTGAGCACGTCGCTGACGTGGCCGTTGAGTCGCTCACGTTCTTCGCGTGTGAGATCTTTGGCAGTCACGACAACGACGGGAATCTGTTGCCAGGCCTCGACTTGGCGGAGTGCCGAGACGAAGGCGGCGCCGTCCATCACGGGCATAATGAGATCGAGCAGGATAAGTGCCGGTGTGACCGTGGCCATCTTCTCCAAGGCGACGCGTCCATTCTCCGCCTCGACCACCACCCACCCTTCGCGTTCGAGCCCGCGACGAAAGGTCTCGCGCACGGCCGCGTCATCCTCGACCACGAGCACGGTGGCGCCGGCGCCCTCGTCGCGGTGACGCCGGAGAATACGCTTGAGTTGCGTGCGATCAATCGGTTTGGTGACGTACTCCGTCGCGCCGAGAGCGAGGGCCATCTGCTGCTCGTGCAGCACCGAAAGCATGATGACGGGGATGTCGGCGAGGGCATCATTCGCACGAATGCGCTGGAGGACTTCCCAGCCATCCATACCGGGCATCAGGATGTCGAGCGTGATGGCATCGGGGCGTTGCTCGAGTGCCATCGCGAGGCCCGAGGGACCGTCGAGTGCTTCGAGAATGCGAAATCCGTCGGCGACGAGCACGGTGCGGAGCAATCGCCGAGCGTCGGCATCGTCGTCAATGATGAGCACAGTGCCGGCGCTGCCATCGCCCTGCGGTTCGTTGGCGTCTATCGCTCGCAAGGTCGTGGTCGCGCGCTTGGCTGGATCAACGCGCGTCGGCAGGCGCATCGTAAACGTCGAGCCAACACCGGGCTTGCTTTCGACGGTGACGCTACCACCCATCATCTCGCCAAAGCGCCGCGTGAGTGCGAGGCCGAGTCCGGTGCCGCCGTAGCGTCGCGAGGTGGACGATTCCGCTTGCGAGAACGATTCAAAGAGGCGCCCCATCTGCTCCGGCGTCATGCCGATGCCGGAGTCAATCACGGCGAAGGAAATCTGCTCCTCGCTGCGATGCACCTCGACGGAAATATTTCCGTCCTCCGTAAACTTGCAGGCATTGGAGAGCAAGTTGAGCAACATCTGCCGCACCTTCACAAGATCGGCGTGCATGACGCCGAGATCGGAGTCTCTGACAATCTCCATGGTATTGCGGTTCTTGGCGACCATCGGGCTGATGGTTGTCGAGACTTCGTCGAGCATTGAGGCCACGTCAAAGCTCTCCAATACCAGATCCATCTTGCCGGCTTCAATCTTGGAGAGATCCAGCACGTCGTTAATCAGCGCGAGCAGATGCTTGCCGGCGGTGTGCACCTTGGAGAGGTCAGAGACAAACGAGCTGAGTCCGGCGTCTTCGGCTTCTTCCTGCAGCATTTCGCTGTAGCCGATGATGGCGTTGAGCGGTGTGCGGAGCTCGTGGCTCATGTTGGCGAGGAACTGGCTCTTGGCGCGATTCGCTCCTTCAGCGTCGCGTCGCGCCTCGGAGAGCTCGCTGATGTCGTGGTACATACCCATCAGCGCAACACGCGACTCATCGGCGATGACGGGAACGCCGAGAATCTCCACCTCGACGGTTGTGCCATTCTTGCGACGGCGTCGGCCGATGCCCTTCACGGGGCGATCCACCGCATCGCGACTGTACTGCGCGGCCTCGCCAAGCGTGGTGGTGTCGGTAATGAGCTCATCGAGGTTTCGCCCGCGCGCCTCATCTTCGCTGTAGCCAAACAACAGCTCAAACGCTGGGTTGCACGACGCCACGTTGTAGTCGGGGTCGAGCTGCACGATGGCCACCGGCGAGTTGTTCAGCAGCGACCGAAAGAACTCGCGCTGGCGTGCGGCTTCCTCGTAGAGACGGGCGCCCTCAATGGCAATCGCAGCCTGCGGGGTGAACAGATTGAGCAGCCGCAGATCATCTGGGCCGAAGGAGCGCGTGCGATTAGCATCAACGATCGCAATCGCACCGACGAGTCGATTGTCAATCAGCAGCGGTGCTGCCACCACGGAACTGACCGGGACGTCCGAGTACTTGCCGGATTTGCCAATCCACGCGTGATAGTCGGGGATGATGAGTGGCTCTCGCGATTGGGCAGAGAGTCCCAGCGCGCCTTCGCCGAGCTTGAGGCGAATGCCCGCTGTTTCCTTGCCAATCTGGTGGCTAGCGGCGACCACAAGCTCGTTGGTCTTCGCATCAAAGATGGCGAGCTCGCCACCCGTGACGCCGAGCAGCGAGACGGCGCGCTGCAATGTGGCTTTGAGTGTCTGCGGCAGTTCGCGCTGCGTGAGCAGGTCGGACATTGAGGCGAGGACGGCTTCGTGTTCGTCGGCTCGTTGTTGCTGTGCCACGAGGAGGCGCGCGCGTGCAATCGCGATGCTCGCTTGGTTGGCGGCGGCGGTCAGGATCTCGAAGTCGCTGGCGCCGAACGCATTGGGCTCGGTGCTTTCTACCGCCAGCACGCCAATCACCTCGTGGTCAATCACGAGTGGCACGTCTACCTCCGACCCGCTGTTGAGCGTCGGTTCGTAGGCCGACTCGCCGCGCACTTCTGGCGTGTAGTGAAGCCGCTTCTCGAGTACGGCGCGCTCGGTGATACCGTGGCCCTTCTCCAAACGGAATCCAGTGGGCGCCGACGTCCAGCCAACGGACGCCACGAGCACGCGGTCACCGGTGCTCGGCTCAATCAGAAAGACGCCGAGAAAGTTGAAGCCAAGCGCTTCGTCGCGGAGTCCGTCCACCACGCTTTGGCAGATCTCCTGCTCGCTCGAGGCGGCCGCAATCGCCGAACTGAGGCGGAGCAGGGCCGACTGGCGATGCCCCATCGCGTCGTCCACGCGCACTTTTGCGCGTGGCTTTTTCTTACTCGCCTTTTTCTTACTCGTCGTCTTCTTGCTCGGCTTCGCCGTGCTCGTCTTCTTCTTCTTGCTCGGCTTACGCGCCGAGGCCTTCGCGCGCTTCTTTGACGGCACGGGGCTCTCGAGAGGGGGTGTCGCTACGGCGCCGAATGTACCGACTTCCGCCCCACTCGGATAGACTCGCTAGACTGCGGCCGCCGCGGGCTTCGCAAACTCTGGCGCCATCAAGCCGCCCAATGAGCGTCCGTGCGGATCCTGATTGGCGCGCACCTTGTTCACGAGTTCGAGCGCCGTCTCGGTGAGCGGCGGCAACTGCATCGCGCTCTCGCCCAGCGGCGTCACACGCGCGCCCCACTTCACGAGCAGCGAGCAGTACGTGAGTCCACCGCCAAACGCCGGCATCAACAACCAGCTGTTGGGCTTCACGCGGCCTTCATCGAGCGCCTCCACCAACGCGACGGGCACCGTGGCCGCGCTCATGTTGCCGTACTTCTGCACGGTGAGCATCACCTTCTCCATCGGCACGCCCGCGTACTTGGCCACGGATTCAATGATGCGCAGATTGGCCTGATGCGGCACAACGAGACCGATGTCATCGGCCGTGAGATTGCGCGCCTTCATCACGCGCACGGATGCATCGGACATGCCGTGCACGGCGCGCTTGAAGATCACTTGCCCATCAAAATCCCACAGCGTGTCGCCGTAGGTGATTCCGTAGCCCGAGTAACCGCAACCAAAGCCGCGCACGCGCAGCGAGTCGCGCGCTTCGGCATCACAGCCGAGTACGGATTCGAGCATTCCGGTCTCGTTGTCGCTGGCCTGGAGCACAACGGCTGCAGCGCCATCGCCGAACAACACGGCGACGTTGCGATTGCTCCAATCCATATAACGCGAGATGAGCTCCACACCGATGACGACGGCGTTCTTGATCATTCCCGTGCGAATCATCGCAGTTGCCGTCGCGAGCCCGTAGCAGAAACTCGTGCACGCGGTGTTGATGTCAATGCTCGCGGCCTTCTTGGCGCCGAGCGCGAGTTGCACGCCTGATGCGGAGTTGGGGCAGAGCTCTTCGTTGCTCACGCCGCCGTAGATGATGAGATCAACATCCGCGGCATCGAGGCCAGCACAGGCCAGCGCGCGTGAAGCAGCAATGGTGCTCAGTTCAACAGCACTCACATGCGAGATGCGACGCTCCTTCATTCCCGTACGCGACGTAATCCACTCGTCGTTCGTATCGAGGAAGGTGGAGAGATCTGCGTTGGTAAGCGTGGCGGGGGGCATGCACTTTCCCCATCCGGTGATTTCAGCGTAAGTCATTTATGGCGACTCAGTCAGGGACGACAGCAGTGGCTTCGATCTCAATAACCGCACCGGCTTCCATCAACGCCGAAACTTCCACGGCGGTCATCGCTGGGAAGTGGCGACCCAGTACTTCACGATACGCAACGCCGAGCGGCTCTGCTGCGGCGATGTAGTCAGCACGGCTCGTTACGTACCATGTGAGGCGCACAATATGTTCTGCGCGCGCGCCGTCTGCAGCGAGCACCGCTACAATATTGTGCAGCGCCTGCTTGGCCTGCGATAGGAGGTCGGGGCCGACGAGCTTCTGTTGTGCGTCCCAACCAATCTGGCCGGCGACGTAGATGGTGCGTCCGCGTGCGACGACGCCATTGGCGTAGCCTTTGGCGCGGTCCCAACCCTCGGGGTGAAGAATGCGATGACTCACTTCGGCTCCTTGAGACGGAAACGCTGCAGCTTTCCGGTGTCAGTTTTGGGAAGCGCTGCGACAAACTCCACGAGTCGTGGATACTTGTACGGCGCAATTGTGGCTTTTACATAATTCTGAATATTGAGCGCGAGCGCGTCGTTGGCCTCAAAGCCGGCCTTGAGCACCACGAACGCCTTCACTGCTTGGCCGCGCTCTACATCGGGCACGCCGACCACGGCGCACTCTGCAGCGCATTCGTGTTGTAGCACGGCGGCTTCAACTTCTGGCGCGCCAATGTTGTAGCCAGACGAGAGAATGAGATCGTCGGTGCGTGCTTTGAAGAACACGTAGCCGTCGTCGTCCATCACGGCGGCGTCGCCGGTGAGATTCCAACCGCCGCGCACGTAGTCGCGCTGGCGTGGATCGCGCATGTAGCGGCAACCCGTAGGACCGCGCACGGCGAGTCGTCCTAC
>JAYUWY010000400.1:0-5790 GCA_043753285.1 Gemmatimonas sp.
AAGCGCATCTTTGAAGGCTACGCCAAGGCACTTGGCCTCGACGTGAGCGCGTGGAGCACCTGCTACGACTCCGGCAAGATGCTCCCACAGATCATGGCCAACCGCGACGAAGCGGTGCGTTTGCGCGTGCGTTCGACGCCGAGCTTTGTTATCAACGGCACGTTGGTCGAAGGCGCCATCACGTATGACGCCTTCAAGCGCTACGTCGACCAGGCACTCGCCGCTAAGGCGCCGTAAGCTCTAGCCTTCTTGATCCTCGTACTGTGATTTGAGTGCCTCCACCACGCTGGGATCTGCCAGTGTGGTGGTGTCGCCAAGAGCCCGACCTTCGGCGATATCGCGCAACAAGCGCCGCATAATCTTCCCTGAACGCGTCTTGGGAAGATCCGCCGAAAACAGCACATCATCCGGCCGCGCGAGCGCGCCAATCTTCTGCGCCACGAATTCGCGCAGCTCATCGCGAAGCGCAGGGTTCTTCGTGAAGCCGTCACGCAACGTGACGAACGCGCACACTGCCTGGCCCTTGAGCTCGTGCGCCTTGCCGACGACTGCAGCTTCGGCAACAGCGGGATGTTCAACGAGCGCAGACTCGACTTCCATCGTGCCAATGCGATGGCCCGCGACGTTCAGCACATCGTCCACTCGGCCGAGGATCCAAAAGAATCCGTCGAGGTCGCGCTTGGCACCGTCGCCCGCGAAATACAAATCAGGACGACCTAGCCATTTGGAGAAGTACGTCTCCACGTAGCGCGCGTCGTCGCCCCAAATCGTGCGCAACATAGAAGGCCACGGCTTGGTGAGCACGAGCAATCCGCCGCCCGCTTGAAGCTCTGTGGCGTTGGCATCGAGCAAAGACGCCGAGTAGCCGGGAAGCGCAGTGGTTGCAGAGCCAGGCTTTGTTGCCGTGACCCCGGGCAGCGGCGAGATCACGATGGATCCCGTTTCCGTTTGCCACCACGTGTCCACGATAGGACAGCGATTGCCGCCGATGTGTTCGCGATACCACATCCACGCTTCGGGATTGATGGGCTCGCCCACGGAGCCAAGCAAACGCAGCGAGGAGAGATCGTGTCGTTGCGGATGCTCCACGCCCCACTTCATGAATGCGCGAATCGCCGTGGGTGCTGTGTACAGAATGGTCACGCCGTGGCGCGCGATGAGACTCCAGAAGCGATCGCGCTCGGGCCAATCGGGTGCGCCTTCATACATCACACACGTCGCACCGTTGGCGAGAGGGCCATAGACGAGATACGTGTGGCCCGTCACCCAACCCACGTCGGCGGTGCACCAAAAGACGTCCGTCTCTTTGAGATCGAAGACCATCTTCGTCGAGCTCGCCGCGCCGGTGAGATACCCACCCGTGGTGTGCACGATGCCCTTCGGCTTTCCTGTCGTACCGGACGTGTAGAGAATGAACAGCACGTCTTCGGCGTCCATTGCTTCGGGCTCGCACACGTCGCTCGCGCGCTGCATCAAGCGATGGTACCAGTGATCGCGACCTTCTTTCATTTCGATATGCGCTTCGGAGATTGGCCCCGACGCACGACGCTGCACGACGACCACATGCTTCACCGTCGGACACTCTTCGAGCGCTTTGTCCGTGTTGCGCTTGAGCGGGACGATTTGTCCGCGGCGATATCCACCATCTGCGGTGATCACAACTTTCGCCTGCGCGTCGTTCATGCGGTCGCGCAGTGACTCGGGTGAGAATCCGCCAAACACCACGGAGTGAATCGCGCCGATGCGCGCGCACGCGAGCATCGCGATTGCGGCTTCAGGGATGAGCGGCAAGTAGATGCCCACGCGATCACCCTTCGCGACGCCCAATGACTTGAGCACGTTTGCGAACGAACGCACTTCGCGCGCGAGCTCCCAATACGTGAGCGTGCGGCGATCACCCGGTTCGCCTTCCCACACAATCGCCGCCTTGTTGCGACGCGCCGTCGCGAGGTGACGATCCAGACAATTCGCACTGACGTTGAGCTCGCCGCCCACAAACCATTTGGCGTGCGGTGCCTTCCAGTCGAGCACCGTCTTCCACGGCTTCATCCACGAGAGCGTGCGCGCCTGCTCGGCCCAGTAGGCGAGGTAGTCCGCGTTCGCTGCAGCGTGGAGTGTGTGGTCCGCGACGATGGCCTGCGCGGTGAATTCAGCAGACGGCGGAAACGAGCGCGTCTCGACGAGCAGATCATCGATGTCAGTCATTGCCAAATCCTAACGGCCTTTGTGCTCCAAGGCACGAACCCACTTCTGGCCAGAAAACTTACACTGTCTCGCTTTTTGCCATAATCGCCGCAGGAAGGGCCGAATTTCGGCGTCATCACCCTGTGATATACGTGTAACTACTTGCAAATCAAGCACATACGAACTCGAGCAGCTGGCACGCAACTCGCCATATCATCGTATCAGCGTGCAGTTCGCAACACCGACAAGAGCAAACCCGCCGCGAGGTGGGGACGCAAAGCCAGGAGTCTCGGTTCCTCGAGATCGTCCGGTTGCCGAAGTGATGAAAGTCTGGGTGAACCCCCAGCGGCAACCAGAGCAGGTCCTGAGCAGGTCCTGAGCAGGTCCTGAGGTCGGTGAAGCGGCAACCTGCCGCCGGAGGGGTCTCATGACCGCACTGTCCTACCTGTATCTCCCGAGCCAAAACATGCCCGTACTCGTCTGCCCCGCACATCTGACGGCGGACAACCGACTCGATTTCCGCCGCGACGCACTCAATGCGCTCGAGGCAGCGATCGTCGAGAACGCCGATGCCGTCGAGCTGGACCTGAGTAATGTTGTTGAAATAGACGCCAGTGGCTTGGGCGTGTTTATCCTCATCCACAAGCGAGCCCGCGAACGCGGTCTGCGCACCCGCATGCATAACGTGCCGGGCATCGTCGAGAAGCTGTTCGAAGAAACCCACATGGGACCGCTCTTCGACATCGTGCGCGACTGATTTTGTCCTCGGGCGCCGTCCCGTCACGGCGTCCGAGTTGGTAGCTTTGAGGGGATGACGCATCCCCGAGCCCAGACCGCGTTGCTCGAAGCGACCGCGCTAGTGCGCGCCTTCGGCACGCGACGCGCCGTGGATGGTGTCTCCTTCGCACTCGGCGCCGGCGAAGGCCTCGCGCTCTTCGGTCCCAACGGCGCCGGAAAAACCACGCTGCTGCGCTTGCTCGCGGGATTGCTCAAGCCGGCATCAGGCAGCGCACGCATCGCCGAGCACGCACTTCCCGCTGACGACGCACGCGCTCGCGTTGGATTGATCTCGCATCGCACCATGCTCTACGACGCGCTCACCGCGCGCGAGAATGTGCGCTTCGCCGCGAGGTTGCACGGACTCACCGACGTCGAGCACGCCACGCAGCACGCACTCGACGCTGTGCGAGTCGCCGACCGCGCTGACGTCCCCGTGCGCGCACTCTCACGCGGACTGCAACAGCGCGTCGCCATCGCGCGCTCTATCGTGCACGCGCCCGACGTTCTCCTCGCCGACGAGCCGTACACAGGACTTGACGAACAAGGATCCAACGCGCTCACCGGCTTACTGCTCGAGCGTCGCGCAGCCGGTGCTGCCCTCGTTGTCGTCACGCATCAACTGCACGAAGGCTTGAACGTGGCGTCGCAAGCCGCGGTCATGCGCGCTGGACGCTTCGTGCGCCACGAACCCACCGCCGGCGTCGACGTCGCGCGCTACGCCGCTGAGTATCGCGAGTTGTTCGCATGAGCACGCACACGCGTCCAGGAATGCTCGCCGCCGCGCTACTCGTCGCGCGCAAAGATCTCGCCATCGAGTTCCGCACACGCTCGGCGTTTCTCTCCGCCGTCGTGCTCGCGCTGCTCTCGCTGGTCATCTTCTACTTCGCGTGGGATCCCACGGCAGTCGCCGCGGTAGACGTCGCACCCGGCATTCTCTGGGTGACGTTCACGTTCTCCGGTCTGCTCGGCTTACACCGCTCGTTTGGCGTGGAAGCACAAGAACGCGCGATGGATGCACTGCTCGTCGCGCCCATCTCACGCGAAGCCATCTTCCTCGGCAAAGCATTCGCCAATCTCACGTTCGTGCTTGGGGTGCAGCTCGTCGCGCTGCCTGCCGTGGCGCTGTTCTACAATCTCCCGCTCGGCACTACGATCGGCCCGCTCGCAGTGGTGATGGTGCTCGCCGCCGTCGGACTCACGTGCGTCGGAACACTGTTCGCCGGTATTACGTCCAACACGCGTATGGCCGAGCTGCTGCTACCTGTGCTGGCGCTGCCATTCTTTGTGCCCATCGTGCTGCCGGCCGCGCAGATTACCGCCAAGTTGCTCGCTGGACGGCCGTGGGACGAGATGTTGGGCTGGATTCGTATCCTCGTCGCGTTTGATCTCGTATTTTTGTACGCGTGCACCATCGCGTTTCCCTTTACGCTCGAAGACTGACCGAATGATGGCTACTACTGCTGCGCCCAAGCGCGCTGGCTTCGATTACTTCTTGCTCATCGCGTACGTCGCGCTGGCTGGTGCGTTTGTACGCGCCATCTACTTCACGCCCACCGAGCGCCTGCAGGGCCTCGCGCAGAAAATTTTCTACGTGCACGTGCCGTCGGCGTGGATTGCCTTCCTCGCCTTCTTCTTGACCGCAATCGCTGGCGGCGTGTGGCTGTTCATCAAGGATCCGCGCCTCGATCGTTTCGCGGAGTCCTCGGCGGAGGTCGGCGTGATCTTCACCACCGGTGTGCTCATCAGCGGTCCGCTCTGGGGACGGCCGATTTGGGGCGCGTGGTGGGTGTGGGACGCGCGACTCACCTCGACGTTGTTCCTCTGGTTTCTGTTCCTCGGCTATTTGGTGCTGCGCTCCGCCGTGGATGAGCGCGAAGCCCGGGCGCGTTACTCGGCCGTCGTCGGCATTCTCGGCGCGTTGCTCATTCCGTTCATTCACCTGAGCGTGTATCTGTTTCGCACGCAGCACCCGACGCCGGTCATCGCCAATGTGGCGGGCATTCAGGCGCCACCGGAGATGACGCGAACGCTGTTCATCGCGCTCGGCGCGTTTACGCTGCTGTACATCGCATTGGTACGGCAGCGCATGGCGTTGGCAACAGAACGCGATGCGCTCATGGATTTGTCCACGACGGAGTCTTAATGCCCGACAACGCGATTTTCTTTCAAGTGGCGTACGGCGCGATCAGCGCGCTGATTGTGGGTTACACGATCTCAATCTTCGTGCGCCGCAACGCTGTCGCACGCAAGCGCGCGGCCGCCCAGAGGCACCAGTGATTCATCCGTGGAAGGACTTGCCGGCAGGGCGACAGACGCCAGAAATCGTCACGGCAGTGATTGAGATTCCGCAGGGCGCGCGCAACAAGTACGAGCTCGACAAAGAGTCCGGCATGTTTCGCCTCGACCGCGTGCTCTATTCCGCCGTGCACTATCCGGGCGACTACGGACTCATTCCCCGCACGCTGCACGAGGACAACGATCCGCTCGACGTCCTCGTGATGATTAAGGAGCCGACGTTTACGGGCTGCTTAATCGATGTGCGCCCCGTGGGCGTGCTCAAGATGCTCGACAAGGGCGAGCCCGACGACAAGATTCTCGCGGTCCCCGTGGATGATCCCATGCATGGCGAGTACTTCGACATCGCTGACTTACCGGCGCACTATCTGCGCGAGATCGAACACTTCTTCGCCATCTACAAGGACCTCGAAGGCAAGCGCGTCGAGATTCTCGGATGGGGGAAGAGCGGCGAGGCGATGAAGATCATTGACGAAAGCATCGCGCGATACGCGGACATGTACCTCTCGCAGGGTCCGTAAGCACAGCGGG
>JAYUWY010000401.1:0-5781 GCA_043753285.1 Gemmatimonas sp.
TGGCACACGGTGACGATCGCGCTGATCGGCTACGCACTGGTGCTGGGCCTAGGCGCATTGGATGCGGACGCCTTTGGCGGGGCCTGGACGACCACGACGCGGCTATTGGCGGGCATCCTCGCGGCATTGGCGGGCCTGTCGCTGGTGCTGGCGCGCGGCCGGCAGATTGGCTGGATGTGGTACGCGGCCGCCGCGGTGACCACGTGGCTGGCCGCCTAGTACCACCAGGGTCTTCGGGGCGATATCTTCCAGTCGTTCCAGGTCCCGAGGGGCTTCAACCCGCCAATCCCGCCAGGGCCGAAAGGCAGCAACGGTACGTGACGTAGTCGTCGCCTCGTCAGACCTGGAACACTCGCGCGAGAGAGCAGCCTTTTGGCTTGCTCCTCGCGCGAGTTTTTTGTGGGAAGGGCAACTGCTTCACCACGAAGGCACGAAGTACGACAGCGCGGGGTGGACGGCTTCGCTCCTCTCTTTTCTAGAAAGGACTCCAAGCCCGAGGATGCGGAGTAGTTCCCCCAAGTAGTTGCCGTTGCCCTTGCAGTTGCAGTACTTCGTGCCTTCGTGGTGAAAGCAGTTTTCGCCAAGCGAAACCCCGCGCGCAAAGCTAAATTCAGCGCCTATGTCGCTCGCCCTCGCGCGGAAGTACCGCCCCCGCAAATTCGCCGACGTGGCCGTGCAATCGCACGTCGCGAACACGCTCCGCAATGCGATCCTTAAGGACCGCGTCGCGCACGCGTATTTGTTTTGCGGTCCGCGCGGCACGGGCAAAACCACGCTCGCGCGCGTGCTGGCGATGGCGCTCAACTGCGAGAAGCGCCGCGACGACCGTGAGCCCTGCGGCGAGTGTGAGTCCTGCCGTCGCGTGTGGGGCGGTGGTGCGTCGCTCGACGTCGTGGAGCTTGATGCGGCGTCCAATCGGGGCGTAGAAGACGCGCGCAATCTCCGTGAACGCGCGATGTACGCTCCGTCCGGCGACGACCGCTATAAGGTCTACATCGTCGACGAAGCGCATATGCTCACGAAGGACGCGTGGAATGCGCTGCTCAAGATTCTTGAGGAGCCGCCGCCACGCGTGGTGTTTGTGTTCGCCACCACCGAGCCGCAAAAAATTCAGCAGGCTGCTGCACCGGTGCTCTCGCGTGTGCAACGCTTTGATCTCAAGCGCATCGGTCCCGCCGATGTGCGCGTTCGCTTGGCCTCGGTGCTTGAGCTCGAAGGCATCACCGCCGAAAGCGACGCGCTGGGTATGCTCGCGCGCGCCGCCGACGGCTCAATGCGTGACGCGCTCTCTCTGACTGACCAAGTGCTCTCCGTTGGCGAAGGCCCGATCACCGTGCAGCGCGTGCGCGATGCGCTCGGCCTCGTACCCGAAGACGAACACCTCGCACTACTCGACATCATCATCGAGCGGCGTGCGGGCGATGTGTTTGCTGCCGTGGCGCGCCTCGCGGATCACGGCGTGGATTTCACGGTGCTGCTCACTGAGTTCGCAGAAGTCCTGCGCGCGCAGCTCGCCGTGGTGCTCGGTGGTCAACTGCCAGAGGTCTCTGAGCGCTTGCAGGAAGCGCTGCCCAAGCGCGCATCGCACTTCGCCGCCGGCGATTTGCTGCGCATGCTCAACCTGTTGGTCGAGATTGAACCGCACATGAAGCGCTCGGGGCAGCAGCAGATGCTGTTTGAGACGCTGCTCGTGCGTTGCGCGCTGCTCGACCGCACGATTTCGATTGAAGAACTGCTGCGCGGCGGTGGATCATCCTCGCCCGCGCCGCGGGAGAGTCAGCGCGCCGCACCACCGCCAGTTGTGCGCGAACGGTTCTCCGCGCCAACCGAGTCTGCCGCGCCCGTGAGCGCTCGACTCACCTCGGCCACAGCCAACGCACGCCCCGCACCCGAGCCAATTCTCGCCGACGCACCCGCAGCGAAGCCTGCGCTCATGCCGCTCGAGATCAATCGCCTCGTGGAGCACTGGGAGTCCATCGTGGACGGACTCGTCCGCGACGGACGCGCCTTGCTCGGCGCTGCGCTCGGTCACGCAACGCCCACCGCAGTCACGGCCGCGGGCGTCGTGACGCTCACGGTGGACGCCGCCGCGCAGGCAGAGCTGATTCGCGAGCAGGAAGCCAACATCTTGGGCGCGGTTCGTAAGCGCTTCGAGAACGTCGCGCGCCTAAACGTGCAGTCCGCCGCCGGCGAGGCCGCACCAAAGCGTCTCAACGAAACGTCTGTGAAAGCCGATCGCATGCAGATGCTGCGCAAGCAGAGCACGTTGCTCGACGCGGCCGTGGATGCACTCGACCTCGAACTCCTCGATTGACCAGTGTCGGCGATTGATGATCTCGTGACCGAACTGGCGCGACTTCCCACCATCGGGCGGAAGTCGGCGATGCGGCTCACGTATCACCTGTTGCGGCAGCCGGGCGAGCAGAGCCGTCGCCTCGCCGAGGCGTTGGTGGCGCTCATCGAGAAGGTCACCCCGTGCACCGAATGCGGGAATCTCACAGAGCTGAGCCCCTGTTCGCTCTGCGCCGATCCGCGCCGGGATAAGGCTGTGATTTGCGTGGTCGAGGAAGCCTCGGATATCCCGTCCATTGAGCGCACGGGCGAGTACCGGGGCCTGTACCACGTGCTCGGCGGACGCCTCGCGCCGCTTGACGGTGTGGGCCCGGACGACCTGTCTGTGGGAGCATTGGTGGCCCGCGTCACCTCTGGCGGGGTCACGGAAGTGATCATCGCGACCAATCCAAAGCTCGAAGGAGAGGCGACCGCGTTGTATGTTCAGGAGCAGCTGCGGGAGGCCGGCGTGACGGTGAGCCGGTTGGCGAGGGGCCTGCCCATTGGCGGAGACCTCGAGTATGCCGACGGCGTGACGATTATTCAGGCCTTGGCCGCACGGCGGGCCATGTGAGATTTAGTCGCCTAGCATTTATGGTGGGGCTCGTGGCTGGAGCTGCCGCCGGCTACACCTGGTGGACGCGGGAGCAGGAGCAGAATCAGGCGGCGCTGTACAGCCCCAAGCCGATGCGGCGCCTCGCGGCGCTCGGCTGGCTGAGTGGGCGGCCGACAGCAGAATCGGTGGTGCTGTTGCGCGAGTACCTTGGTTGGGAGCAAAATCCGGTGTTGCAGCGCCGCGCACGGCGGTTGCTCACCCGGTTTGAGAACGCACTCGCATAGGACGGGTCAATGGCAGTAGGGTCGGCTAGCTGGTCATTTACGGAAGAGGACTTCGGCGCCATTACCAAGACGCTGCAGAAATTCCTCGGCGAGACCAACGCGCGGTGCGCGATGCTCGTAGATCGTTCGGGGCAGTTGGTGGCGACGGTCGGCGAGAAGCCGAACTTCGACCCAACGGCCTTCGCGACGCTTACCGCCGCCGATTTTTCCGCCAACGATCAGCTCGCGCAGCTCATTGGCGAGTCGGACTTTAATTCGCTGTTCCATCAAGGCGAAAAAGAGTCGATGTATCTCGCCGACATCGCGCGGCGCGTCATCCTCGTGGCGCTCTTCGATAACCGCACGACACTCGGACTCGTCCGTTTGAAAATCAAGGACACCGTGATCGAATTGACCAAGCTCTTCCACGAAGTGTTTCAGCGTGGCAAGTCCGGCACGCCGCAGCCTGGCCTCCTGGCCGGTGCTGATGATGAAATCGACCAGCTGTTCGGCTAAGGAGAACAGACTATGTCGATGATCAACTACGCGTCACGCGAGATTAACTGCAAAATCGTCTACTACGGCCCGGGTTTGGGCGGCAAGACGACGAACCTCGAGCACGTGTACGGCAAGGTGAAGCCCGACACGCGCGGCAAGCTGATTTCGCTGGCCACAGAAACAGAACGCACGCTGTTCTTTGACTTCTTGCCGGTGGACCTCGGCACCATTCGCGGTTTCAAGACGCGATTCCATCTCTACACCGTGCCCGGTCAGGTGTACTACAACGCCTCACGCAAGCTGATCCTGAAGGGCGTGGACGGCATTGTGTTCGTCGCGGACTCGCAGGTTGAGCGCATGGAAGCCAACCTCGAAGCGATGCAGAACTTGTACGACAACATGGCCGAGTATGGCTATGATCTTACGAAGATGCCGTTCGTGATTCAGTACAACAAGCGCGACCTGCCCAACGCTGCGCCACTCGAAGAACTGCAGAACACGCTCAACCCCGGTTGGGAAGTGATGGAGCCGGAGCGCCACAAGGTGACGCCCAATCAGTTCCGCGCAGGTGAGAACATCATCGAGCAAAACGCTGATGGTATTTGGGTGGAGCGCGCGCACATCTTCGAAGCTGTCGCAGTGACCGGTGATGGCGTGTTCGACACGCTCAAGGCTGTGTCCAAGCTCGTTCTGAAGACGCTCGCGTAAGCGAGCGGAGCCGATCCGGTGAATCTCCCGAATCTGATCTCTGCGGGGCGCATCGTCGCTGCGCCGTTCCTCGCACTGCTCCCGTTTGTGGAGTCAGTGGGCGTCCGGTACTTCGCATTCGCGCTGTATCTCGTCACAGCGATTAGCGATCACATCGACGGGGTGATCGCACGCTCACGCGGTCTGATTACGGACCTCGGAAAAATTCTCGACCCACTCGCAGATAAGCTGCTGCTTGTCGGCTGCTTCGTGCCAATGTTCTTGCTGCAGGCACCGGTGGGCGATCCGCTGCTCGCGATGCTGCCCAATGTCGCTGAGCAATCCGCGTATCCGTTCATCACGTTTGGATTGGGCACCACCGCGTTTCCGTGGTGGGTGCTCGTGCCGATTGTTGGACGCGAAGCATTCATGACGTGGTTTCGCGGCTTCGCGCAGCATCGGGGCGTGGTGATTGCCGCACAGAAGCTCGGCAAGTGGAAGGCGGGCTCGCAGTACACGTGGATGGGCGCTTCATTTTTGTGGTTCGCGCTCAAGCTGATGATGGACCGCCAGATGATGTGGGGCGGCGTCGGCGCAGATTTCGGCGCACGCGTGCTCGGCACACTCGGCACCGTCGCGATGTACGTCGCGCTTGCGCTCACGCTTATCTCGCTCGCCGATTATCTCGTGCGGCATCGGAGCGTCTTCACCCGTGGACGTTGAGCTAGTCAGCATCGGTACCGAGCTCCTGCTCGGCTACACGATTGATACCAACTCAGCGTTCTTCGCTCGCGAGGCTGCGGCCCGCGGCATTCGCGTGGTACGCCGTGCCACCGTCGGTGATGGCCCCGATGAAATCGCGAGTGCCGTTCGTGAAGCGCTCGACCGCACCGGTGCGGTGATCACGAGTGGTGGCCTTGGTCCCACCGCAGATGATCTCACAAAGCCAAGCATCGCAGCGTTGTTTGGTCGCGGCATGTTGATGAATGAGGCGATTGTCGAAGATCTCAAAGCGCGCTGGAAGAAGCGCGGCTGGCCGGGTGAGTTGCCGGCGACGAATCGCAATCAAGCAATGATTCCTGAAGGCGCCGAGATCATTCGCAATGATCACGGATCTGCGCCGGGCATTTGGTTGCAGGATGAGCGCGGGCGGTGGTGTGCAATGCTGCCTGGTGTGCCGCGCGAGTTCAAGGGAATGGCGCGCGAGCAACTCATTCCTCGTCTCGTTGCGATGCGCGGCACTGCTGCGGAGCTCGTGGTGCGTTCGCGCACGTTGCGCACGACGGGAATCGCGGAATCAAAGCTCGCTGATGATATGGGCGAGCTCGCGAAGGATCCGTTTGGTACGCGACTCGCGTATTTGCCTGGATGGGAAGGTGTGGATTTGCGGCTGAGCGTGTGGGATGAGCCCTCGGCGCGCGCAGATGCGATGCTGGACGAAGCAGA
>JAYUWY010000402.1:0-5758 GCA_043753285.1 Gemmatimonas sp.
TAGTCCATCGTCAACACGTGGCCCACGCCGCTCACCCAGTGCGCCGACTTGTCCGCCGCACCAATGCGCGCGTACGCGTGGCGACTCTGGTCTTCGGGCAAGCGATTGTCGTCACGCGACTGGGCAAACAGCGTTGGAGCTTTCACAAAGCCCAGCCGCGGTATGGCGCCCGTCGCCACCACTTCGAGCGCTTCCAGCGACCGACGCGTCGAACAGCCGTAGCTGATGCTGCGTTTCTGCGCCGCTGGATCGAGCAACGAGCGCTTCCCGCCGCCGGTCACGTACTTCGTGACCACTCCCCACATGCGTGCCGTACTCACCGCCACCTGCATCGGGCGCGGCACAAACAGCATCGGCGCAAACAACACGACACCATCCACGCTGGCCTCGGCGGCTAACCAACACGCCAGCGCGCCGCCCATCGAGAGTCCGCCTACAACGACGGTGGAGTGCGTTGCCTTCAGCGCCGCATATTCTGCGCGCACGTGCTCCACCGCTTCCGTCGCCAGCCACGCGTCCCACACCTGAAGAGAGCGTCCGTGCCCTGGCAGGAGCGGCAGACGGACGGTCCAGCCCGCGGTGTTCAAGTGTCGCGCCATGTCGTCGAGCGACGCCGGGCAGTCGTTGTAGCCGTGAATCAACAACAGCGCCCGCTGCGAATCAGCGGCGTACGTGCGCGCCTCTGCTCCGTGAATCACGCCGTCGGGTCCCGTTGGGTAGCGCCGACGAAACGCGCGCTCACGCCATGCGGCGCGCCACGCGCGCTGTCCCCACACGGCGCCGACGAGAGCCAGCGTCCACCAAAATGTCGCCATCGCGCTCAGTACCGCGGCACCTGCGAATCTGCCTCGACGCTCCAGCGGTCAATCCCGCCAGTCACGTTCAGCACACGCGTATGTCCTGCAGCGCGCAGATAGTCCGCCACCATCGCACTGCGCATGCCGTGATGACACAGCACCGCAATCGGCCTATCCCGTGGAAGCAGCGAGTGTTGCGTGGGAATCAGCCCCATGGGAATATGTCGCGCTCCAGGCACGGCGGCCGTCGCAACCTCCCAGTCCTCTCGCACATCGAGCACGAGCAATGCGCCGCGTGCAAGCAGCGGCGCCGCGGTCGCAGGCGCAATGTCGCGCGCCGCGTCGTCAACAATCACGGGAGCGCCTTCACCACAAAACGCGGCGTAGTCCGTGAGCAGCTCGCGCTCCGTACGGCGCGCGCACCAGGCGCAGTCCGCATCTCGATCAAAGGCGACTTCTTCGAATCGCATCGCCAGCGCGTCTACCGCGAGCAAGCGTCCCACGAGTGGCGTGCCGATCCCAAGAATCAACTTGAGTGCTTCGGTCGCCTGCAGCGTGCCCAACAACCCTGGCAACACGCCGAGCACGCCGCCTTCGGAGCAGTTGGGCACAGAGCCCGCGGGCGGCGGCTCGGGATGCAAGCAGCGGTAGCATGGTCCGTCGGCGGTCGCGAACACTGAGAGCTGCCCTTCAAAGCGATGTACGCTCGCGTGCACCAACGGACGTCGCTCGAGCACACACGCATCGTTGAGCAGATAGCGCGTCGTGAACGTGTCGGTGCCGTCGAGGATCACGTCATAGCCCTCAACGATGCCGCGCGCGTTGTCGCGCGTGAGTGCGACGTTCCACGTGTCCACACGCACGCCGGGGTTGAGCGCTTCCACGCGAGCGCGCGCAGATTCTGTCTTCGCGTTCCCTACGCTCGCCGTGTCGTGAAGGATCTGCCGCTGCAGGTTGTGCACCGCGACGGTATCAAAATCCAACAGCCCCAGTCTCCCCACTCCAGCGGCCGCGAGATACAACGCCGCCGGTGATCCGAGCCCGCCGAGTCCAACGATCAACACCGACGCCGCGCGAATGCGCGCTTGGCCGTCGGCGCCAACCTGCGGCAGGCTGAGATGACGCGCGTAGCGTTCGCGGTCTGCAGGGGTGAGCGTCATAGGCGGAATATACGTGAGGGGGCACCACCGTTTGGTGATGCCCCCTCACGCTACGGGAGTGGTCCCGGAACCACCCCCGCCGGCAATCGCCGCTGTGCTTACTGCCCCTGCACTGCGCGCGTTGCTCGCTCCAATGCAGCTGTCGCGGCATCAAACCGCCCGACGAGATCCTGCATCTCTGCTGCGAAGAGCATCTCAGTGCCGTAGCGAATTGCTTCGTTCACTGAAGGAAACACCATCGTGCTGTAGCCGTTATCGACGTCTGCTACGTATATGAGATTCCTATACCAAGGCCGAGAACGCAAGCCCTCCGCGCGAATCATCGCGCGCTCGACCTCGCGCAATGCGGCATTCGTCGGTATCTGACGAGCACGCGGAATGCCTGCGGCGAGTGCCGCATCGCGTGCAGAATTGAAAGTGTTTGCGGCGCGTTCCATCCGATCAATCGCCGCGCCGAGCGGCGCGGACGACCCACGCCAACCCCGTTGCTGCAACGCACGATCCACGGGCGCGAGGTAGCCCCGCATGGTGCGCGCAAACTCTGCGTAGTCATACGGGAGCACGTCCGCGTTGGCGAGTCGCATCATCATCAGCGTGCCAATGCGCGCCGCCGCCGCGTGATACCGATAGCCTGTATCACCGAACCGCTCCATGAACGTGTAGGAGTCGTAGTTCGAGTGATAAATGCCGTTGCCGCCGCCAAAGCCCCAATCGCTGTGCGGAATGCCGAGGTGATTGTAGAAGCCGGCGAAGTCGCTGCCGCCGCCCGGATCTCCCATCCCCGGCTCTTCGCCAGCGGGCACGCGCGAGGCTGCACGCCACACGTCGTACACAGTTCCATTGCCGCTCGGATCAGGCACGCTGCGTGCGACGTCGCGCAGCAAGCCGCGCAGACTGGGGCTACCGCCGCCACCGAACGATGGGCCGCTCGCCGCCACGTCTTGATTGAGATACGCCACGGCGCCGCGAGAAAGTCGCAACGAATCGTCCTCGACGTATTCCGTCGAGCCCACCAATCCCCACTCTTCCGCGTCCCACGTAGCGAACACGAGCGTGCGACGTGGGCGCCAGCCAGCGCGCATCTGCTCGGCCACCGCACGCGCGGCTTCCACCACGCTCACCGTGCCCGACACGTTGTCGACGGCGCCTGGGCTCCACGCATCGCGGTGCGCGCCGATGATCACGAGCTCATCGGGAAAGTCCGTGCCGCGGATGATTCCGTACGTATTCCAGATGGGCTTGATGGCAGCGGTGGCGGAATCGCTGAAGACGCGCACGCGCGCTACGACGGGGCCAGGACCCACGTGATAACGAAACGGCAGACCGCCCTGCCACGACGCGGGAATCGACGTACCGCGTACATCGCGGAGCAATTCAATCGCGTTGCCGTATGCCAACGGCAACACCGGAATGCGCGGCACGGGCATATCTGCTAGCGCGATGCGCGGTGCGCCGGCCTTCGACGCGTAGCCTGGCGTCGACGGATCGCCTGCGCCATTCATCACACTGCCGCGCTGTACACCGCGGTCGTTGCGATACGGACCCTCAGGGTACACATCGCCGCGCACGAATCCATCGTCCTGCGGATCGGAGTACATCAGCAACGCCACCGCGCCGTGCCGCTCTGCTTCGCGCGCCTTGATGCCGCGGAAGCTGCGACCGTAACGAGCAATCGCGATTTTGCCACGTACGCTCACGCCCATCGAGTCGAGCTGCGCGTAGTCCTCAACGAGTCCATAGTTCACGTACACGACTTCGCCGGTGACATCGCCCGTGCCGCTATATCCGTTGACGGTGGGATACTCGTCGTGTTGCATCGTCGTGGGATCTTCGCTCACGCGGCCTTCGCGCAACTCGAGCTGGCGCGGCGACGGACTCACGCGCCACACGCCGTAATCCACTGTGTGCGGCAACCAGACGTGATATTCGCCAACCTCCGTCGTGAGACCCGCCTCGCGCATCGCTTGAATCACGAGGTCGCGTGTGCGCGCCTGGGCGGCGGTGCCTGCGATATGCGGGCGGTCCGCGAGAGCGCGAGCTAGTGCTTGTGCACGCGCCGTGTCCGGGCGCGCAATTGCGGCGCGTTCGGCGTTGCGCTGCGCCTCGGTGGTGGCGCGCGAGAATCCCGGAATGGACGTTACCTGCGCCGGCAGCAGCGCGGGAACGAGAAGCACCATCAGCGCGCGTGCTACGCGACGCATCCGCAAGGCAACACTCATTGAGTCTGGGACGAAAGGTCAGTAGCCGTGCACCGCCAACCCAGCGGCTGCATCGTGTTCCAACGTAGTCTTGTAGCGCTCAAAACGCCCATCCCCCGCCATCGGCCGCGCCTTCGCGCGCACCGCATCCATCTCGCCAGCGTGAAACGATTCGTATGTCGTCGCGGCTTTGAGCGTCTTCTTGAGCATCGGGCTCGAGTCACAGCCCACCAGCACAGAGCTCACCGGCAACGACCACACATAACGAAACGCGTCATCCACTTTCACCACCTTGCTCCCTTGCACGGCACCGCCGGCCAGCACCTTCGTGCCAATCACCGAACCGCCGCGGCGAATCACATCGGGGAGCACCTGCTTCTCGAACGAGCGAAATGACGCATCAAATGGATTGAGTGGCATCAGCGCCACGTCCCACGCAAACCCGCGCGCCAACAGCTTCAGCGCAATGTGCGGCGACTTTTCGCTGTGGAATCCAATCCACCGCGTTCGGCCCTGTTCGCGCGCTTCTTGCGCCGCGTCCAATCCGCCGCGGTCGTACAACCACTCCGGATCGTTGTCGTAAATCATCTGATGAAATGAGAACACTTCAACGCGATCTGTCTTGAGCGCCGCGAGTGTGGACTCGAGCTGCGCCATGGAATGTTTGTAGTCGCGCAAGTACGCCGCGCACTGCCACACCAGATTCACCTTTTGGCGATATCCGTCCTTCAGCGCCAAGGCCACCCACTTCTCCGCACGGCCCTCGGCGAATCCCGGCGAGATCTCAAGCACATTCACGCCGTTATCAATCGCTTCGCGAATCACACGAATCGTCGCTTGCTGTCCCGCTTCGGCGAGGCGGCGCGTGCCCAGTCCGAGAATTGTGGTCGCACCGGTGCGTCCGAAAGTGCGAAGCTCGATTGGTGGCAGTGCGCGCATTAGCCAGGGGACTAGGGGAAGCGTTCGCCCCTACGTTGCGGCTTGTGAACGCATCCCACCAGAGGGGATGCGCCAGAAAACCAACCGAATTAGCCGATTGCAGCGTCAAGGATCGCGAGACCCTCGGCCAAGTCGCGGCGGTCCATGACCAGCGGAGGCAACAGGCGCAGCGTGTGCTCGCCAGCACCGACCAAGATGAGACCATGAGCGAGCGCGCGGGCCACGACATCCTTGGCCGGCTCCGTCACGTCCACGCCCCACATGAGCCCACGGCCACGCACGGCGCGCACCTTGGGCGAACGCGCAGTGAGCGCCAACAACTGGTCGCCTAACCATGCACCCTCGCGGCGCACGTGCTCAAGCATCTTCGGGTCGTGCAGGCGATCAAACACGTGGTTCGCGACGTGCGAGACCAGCGGTCCACCACCAAACGTCGTGCCGTGATCGCCGGGGACAATCGCGTCGGCCACTTGCTGTGTGAGCAGCACCGCGCCCATCGGAAGACCACCGGCCATCGGCTTGGCGACGGTAAGCAAATCCGGCGTGATGCCGTACTGCTCATACGCGAAAAACGTCCCGGTGCGACCGTAGCCGCACTGAATTTCATCGAGAATCAGCAGCACGTTGCGTTCGGCCGTCAGTGCGCGCAGTTCGCGAACAAAGC
>JAYUWY010000403.1:0-2912 GCA_043753285.1 Gemmatimonas sp.
GAAGGCGTGTTCGTGGCGCCTGGTGCGGCAGGTGACGTGGAAGTCACCGCGTCGTACGGCGTGCTGACTGGCTCGCCGGTCACTTACAACCTCACCGTAACAGCGGCAGCAGCCACGACGCTGTCGATAACTCAGAGTGCAACGACGGCGATCGTGAATGCCTCGGCATTCCCGGCGTACATCGTTGTCGCGAGCGATCAGTTCAGCAATCCCGCGGTGACAAACACTGACTCCGTGTGGGTGGAGCTTGTGTCTGGCCCAGTGGGCGGCACTATCAACGGCGTCACGCACGGCGTGTTGAACGCGTCCATCATTGAGTTTGCCGGTATCTCCTTCAGCCTGCCGGGCACGTACGACATCCGCTTCGTCTCGCCGACGATCTTCGATACCGCCACACTGAGCGGCATTGTCGTCAGCCCCGCTGCGCCAGATAGCCTGCTACTCGTGAGCGGCGACGGACAGACCGCGGCTCCGCAGTCAGCCATCGCCAATCCGCTTGAAGTGCGCTTGGTGGATCAGTTCGGCAATCCGATTCCCGATGTGCTCATCACGTTCGCCGTGATCAGCGGCAACGCGAACATGACGCTGAACACCGTGCTCACGGATGCGAACGGCTTGGCCGCGAGCGAAGTCGTGATGGGTGATACTGTGGGCGCGGTGGTCGTGCACGCGACGGCAACTGGTGTTGCATCGCCCGCTGTGTTCAACCTCACGCTTGGTGCAGGTGCGCCGGCTGACTTCGCCGTTGTGAGCGGCAACAATCAGTCTGCAGTGGCTGGCGCTGCGTGGGCCTCGCCGCTGCGCGTGCGAGTGCGCGACGCATACGGCAATCCAATCGTTGGCGCTGGCGTGACATGGGAGTTGAGCGCTGGGGCGAGCGCGGTCTCTGACACGCTTACGTTCACGGATTCACTCGGCTACACCGAGATCACCGCCACCGCAGGCACGACGCCTGGTGTGAACGTGCAGTCGGTGAATGTCACCACAGGTGGCATTGGCTCAACTGTCGTGTTCGAGATGGACATCACGGCGGCCGCAGCGGCCAACCTCGTCTACGTAGCAGGTGACGCGCAAACGGCGACAGTTACGTCCGCGTTGCCGACCCCACTGCGCGTACGGGTGACGGATCAGTACGGCAATCCGATTAGCAATACGAGCGTGAGCTGGAACGTTGCCAGCGGCGGCGTCCTCGTGGATTCGTCCACCTCGCTGACTGATGCTGCAGGTGAGGCAACGACAGTTGCGACCTTCACCACAGCGGCGGGACCTGCGACAATCGAGGCAAGCGTCGCAGCAATCGCGGGCACAACGATTGCGTTCAACTTCACTTCGACGCCGGCCGCAACTGTTGGTATTGAGGTAAACGTTCAGCCAGTTACAAGCTCGGCGGCGGGCGATACACTCCCCGCGTTCTCGTTCCGTCTGGTTGATATGCACGGCAACCTGACGCCGGCGGTCACGGATAGCGTGCGCGTCTTCGCGCAACCGCCGGGCGGCACGTTGGATTTCGGTGCGTTGGTACCCCGCTGGACTCAGCCGGTCGGCGGAATCTTCACCTTTGAGAACGTCGTCATCACCAAGGCCGGATCTTGGGAGATTGTCGGCGAGCATCCGACATACGGGTTTGCCTTGTCGGCCGCTGCCGTCGTAGTCACTCCGCTCGCGCCGAGCCAACTCGCGCTTAACGGAGGCGATGGACAGAGTGGTGCCGCAGGCTCCACGCTCGCCACACCGCTCAGTGCGCGCGTCACTGACACCTACGGCAACGGAATCTCTGGCGTCACTGTGAACTTCGGTGTCATCTCTGGCACAGCAACAGTTGGCAGCCCGTCTGTGTTGACTGATTCCTCTGGCTACGCATCCACCTCACTGCTGCTCGGCGCCACCACGGGTCCAGTATCAGTCGGTGCATTCGCCGCGGGGCTCACTCCCGACTCGGTAATCTTCTCTGCGACGTCGGTGGCCGGAGCGGCCGCTGCGGTCCAATTGATTTCAGGCGACGCGCAGACGGTATCAGCTGGTGTAACTGCCACGGATAGCCTTGTCATCCGCGTGGTGGATGCCCTCGGCAACAGCGTGGGCGGCGTAGCAGTGGAGTTCGGTGAGTTGGGTGGAGATGTCATCTTCTCGAACCAGTTCACCACCACCGGCGCCGATGGTCGCGCGGCAACGCGCGTTACGGCCGGAGCTAGCATCGGCAGCAAGAGCCTCGTGGTCGCAGTTCTTGGGACGAGTGGATTGGGCGGCCTCACGCTCGAGGTCACGCCGGCCGCAGCCGCGTCGCTACACGCAACCGCGAGTTCGTACTCCACGACTGCGGGCGCGGTGATGCCGTTGATTCAAGTCACGGCCAAGGACGTGTTCGGTAATGACATCACGTCATTCGCCGACTCAGTGGTGATCGTGGTGGATAGCGGCCCAGCTGGTGCAACGCTGGGCGGCACGACGCGCCGCGCGGGCGTGGCGGGCACCGTGTCTTTCAATGACCTCTTCCTCACGGTTGCAGGCGACACCAAGCTGCGCGCCGAGTGGGCTGGGCTTGTGAGTTCTGTACTCGCGCCGATTTCTGTGGCGGCGGGCACAGCAGATACGGCGGTCATCATCGGCGGCTCGGGCCAAACGGGAGCCTTGCTCTCGCCGGTTGCGAACCCGCTTGAGGTTGAGTTCCGAGATGCGTACGGAAACGTCGTGCCAAACATCTCGGTGAGCTTCGTCGTGTCCTCGGGCGATGCCAACGTGACGGTGAGCCCTGTGCTCACAGACGCGAATGGTCGCGCGTCGAGTGGCGTCGTATTTGGAGATACCGCGGGCGCCGTGACGGTGACGGTGACAGCAACTGGCAATGCAGCGCCGGTGATCTTTACGCTCACGGCGGAGCCAGGTGCGCCAGTTGCGATTGCTGAGACCCTTGC
>JAYUWY010000404.1:0-2910 GCA_043753285.1 Gemmatimonas sp.
GCGCTCATCCCATGCACGAAATCCATACGCGCCATCGTTCATCACGGGCCGCTCGCGACGAATCGCAATCTTGAGCACTTCCGCCAACGCGCCTGCGAGCATCGGCGACCAGAACAGCAGCCATCCGCGCCGAGTTCCCTGCACCAGTCCCACAGCAAGTGCGAGCGCGAGCCACGTGCCGGCGAAGCCCATCACGCGGAGCAGTTTGCCCAAATCCGACGCGTACACATTGGGCGCGTTGATGAACTCGTACACGGTGCGATCCACGAGCATCGCCACCGCGGTTGCCGCAATCGTGACGGCGAGCGCAACCCACGCGCTCCGTGTGCTCGGACTCTCGCTCATTTCCAGATCTCCGCAAAAGTGGCGAGAATGCGTTCCGTCATTCCCCACACGGTGAAGTCGCCAATCTGGTACGCATCCACCTTCATTTGAATGTCGCGCACGCGCACGCTGGTCTTTAGGCGCGTCGCGGGAAGAAACAACTCGCTCACGCGCACCCAACGTACTTCCGCGACTTCATCGCTGAGCACCAGCGGCGTGACGTGATGCAAAGCCACAACAAATGGCCGCACGATAATTGGTGGCAGCACAGGAGTGCGCGGGCGCAGATCATCGAGCTCGCCGAGTACTTCGCCGTGGGCGTGGACGTCGAGTCCAACTTCTTCGTGCGTTTCGCGCAGGGCGGTGCGCTCGAGCGATCCATCATCGGCCGACCAGCCTCCGCCCGGCAATCCAATTTGGCCGCTCCACGGATCGCCCTCGCGTACTGATCGGCGAATCAGCATCAACTCCGCATCGCCGTCATCAACGGCGCGCAACACCAACGCCACGGCGGCTTCTTTGAATGGCTCGTCGCGTTCTGCGCGCAATGGCGGACGCAACGCGAGCGCACGCTTGACGCGTGCAAGTGACGGCGCGAGATCCCTCGCGCCGTTCACGTCAATCCTCGACGGGACCGCCGGTGCCCATCCACGCGCTCCAGCCGCCGGCCATGGACGCCACATCCGTGTAGCCCATCTGCTGCAGCGTGTCGGCAGCGAGCGCGGAGCGATTTCCGCCAGCACAGTAGATGACCATCTTCGCATCGCGGGGGATGAGCGGTTCAATCTTGCTCTCCATCTGCCCGCGCGGGATGACGAGCGCGCCAGGGATCTTGCCCAGGTTCGTTTCGTTGGGCTCGCGCACGTCGAGGAGCACGGGGGCGCCCGGCTTGCCGAGGTTGGCGGCAACGTCGGCGGCAGAGACCTCGCGAATGCGGGTCTTGGCTTCGTTAATCAGGTCGGTCGCAGTCTTGTAGGCCATAACGGAAATGTAGCCATCACGACAGATTTCGGGGATGCCGCTCACTCTTCAAGTGCTTATCGCCCTGCTCGGTGGCCTCGCCGTCGGACTTGGCCTGCCGTACGTCAATGCGTCGGTTGGGAATGCCGCGTTGGCCGTACTCGGGCCAGTGGGCACGATCTTCATCAATGCGATTCGCATGACCGTCGTGCCGCTCGTGGCGGCGACGCTCATTGTTGGAGTGGGTTCGGCGCAGAATCCGCGCGCGGTGGGGCGGATGGGCCTGCGCTCGCTGCTGATCTTCTTCGTCGTGCTTTCTGCTGCGGCCGCCGCCGGTGTTTTGCTCGGCGCGCCACTGATGAATGCGTTTCCGCTCGATGAAGCTGCCGTAGCCACGTTGCGAGCAAGCGCGAACTCCGCCGCTGCTGCCGCACCGCAGATCCCCACGCTCGGCGAATGGCTCACCGCACTCGTGCCCGTGAATCCCGTGAAGGCCGTTGTGGATGGCGCGATGTTGCAGATCATCGTTGTGAGCGTGGCCTTTGCTGCGGCGCTCACGCAGCTCGCCGACGAGCGTCGCACTGCAGTGCTGCGCGTGTTTGAAGGCATTCAAGACGCGTCGCTGGTATTGGTGCGCTTCATTCTGCGCTTTGCGCCGATTGGTGTGTTCGCGCTCGCCGTGCCGTTGGCGTTTCGCATGGGCGTGTCGGCCGCAGGCGCGCTGTTGGGTTACATCGCGATTGTGAGTGCGATTTGCGTGGCGTTCATGGCCTTTGTGCTGTATCCGGCTGCCGTGTTGCTCGGTCGCGTGCCGCTCAAGCGCTTTGCATCAGCGGCGCTGCCAGCGCAGGGTATCGCGTTTAGCTCGCGCTCATCGCTGGCGGCGTTGCCGGCAATGCTTGAAGCCGTGCGCGGACCGCTCGCGCTACCGCCCACTGTGGCGAGCTTCTTCATTCCGCTGGCGGCGTCGATGTTTCGCGCGGGCGCGGGCATTGGCCAAACGGTTGGCGTCATCTTCATCGCTAAGCTCTACGGTGTGGATCTCGGTACCGCACAGTACGTGACGATTGCCGTGACGAGTGTGATCACATCATTCTCGGTACCTGGCGTGCCGGGTGGATCAATTCTTGTGATGGTACCTGTGCTGATGGCTGCGGGCATTCCGGTTGAGGGCATTGGCATTCTGCTCGGTGTGGATACCATCCCCGACATGTTCCGCACGACCACGAATGTGACTGGGCATTTGACTGCGGCCGTGATTGTGGCGCGCGGCGACGCAGTGACGCCCGCGTGAGTACTGCGATGTGGGTGGCGATGATTGCAGCCGCGCTGTGGTGCGGCAGCTTGGTTGCGATTCTCGTGCGATTCATGGATTCGCGTCGGCTCGACGCGTACGACCCGTTGCCCCGCGATCAGTCGCCGTTGATCAGCGTGATAATTCCCGCGCGCAACGAAGCGCACAACATTGAGAAGTGTTTGCGCAGCGTACTCGCGTGCGAGTACATCAATCTCGAAGTGATTGTTGTGAATGATCACTCCACGGATGGAACCGGAGAGATTGCTCAGCGTGTGGCCAACGAGGACGCTGCGAAGCATGGACACGAGCGCGCTCGTGTGATGACTCCG
>JAYUWY010000405.1:0-2910 GCA_043753285.1 Gemmatimonas sp.
AAGCGAGACCGGTAAGTACGCGCCCATGCCACCAGTGTTGGGCCCCGTGTCGCCTTCGCCAATGCGCTTGTGATCCTGCGCGGCGAGCATGGTGAGCACGTTGGTGCCGTCGGTGAGTGCAAAGAGTGACAACTCTTCGCCTTCCATGAACTCTTCGACGAGCACTTCGGCACCCGCGTCGCCAAACACTTTCGCGTCGAGCATGTCGTCAACAGCAGCATCTGCTTCGGCGAGCGTCATCGCAACGATCACGCCCTTTCCTGCGGCGATGCCTGACGCCTTCACGACCACGGGCGCACCAAGGCGACGAATCTCCGCCTTCGCGTCTGCAATGCTCGTGAATGTTTTCGCGGATGCTGTGGGGATGCCGTGCTTCAGCATCAAGTCTTTGGCGAAGCGCTTGGACGTTTCAATGCGTGCCGCAGCGGCCGTCGGACCAAACACTGCGAGCCCCGCTGCGCGAAACCGATCAACAACGCCGAGCGAGAGCGGTGCTTCAGGGCCGATCACAGTGAACGTCACTTGCTCACGCTGTGCGAGCGCGAGAAGGGCATCAATGTCTGTGGCTTTGATTTCCGCGTGGCATTGCCCGAGTTCGGCGATGCCGGGATTGCCTGGAGCCGCGATGATCTCGGCGGCGGGATGGTCTTGCTTGAGCTTCCAGGCGAGCGCGTGTTCGCGCCCGCCCCCGCCGACGATCAAAATCTTCACCGCGAGCCGCCCCTCATGGCATCAGTGAATGCATCCTTCGCGCGCTTGGCGGTTTCGCCGAGCTTGTCCACTGCGGCCTTGGCCTGATCGCCGTAGTAATTGGCGCCGCGTTTGATGTCGTCGCCGAGTCCGTCGCCACGCTTTACGTCAGCGCGCTTGGTGTACTCGCCAGCGAGAATGCGCGCGTATTCACCGTTGGCAGTCCACTTCTGCAACTCGCCCGCGCGCACCGAGAAGAACGGATGCTGTTGGAACGCCGTGTTGAACGCTTTGAGAATCGTGTCCCACGTGGTGTCGTCAATCTCGTACTCGCGCGCCTGTGCCTTAAACGCTTCGAGATCCAACGTGTCTCCAAACTCGCGACCACCGGCGAGCTTGAGGAACGTGGTGAGCACGAGATCCGGATCCTGCGTGCCGAGCAACGACGTGCGGTCCGACGAGAGCTCGCTCTTGCGGTACCACTCAAGAATTGCGAGCTGGAACGGAAGAATCGCGATGCCCGCGAGGAGGGGAAGATTCCCCACGCCGAGCATCAGGATGATTTGCGCAATCGTGCGGTACGTGACGTGCCCGCTCATCACGTGGCCGAGCTCGTGCGCGAGCAACACACGCAGTTCTTCGCGCGTGAGATGTTCGAGGCTCGCGGAATTGATCACGACGAACGGTTCGCCGAAACCAACAGCACCGGCGTTCATGAACGGCGAAGCAGAAACGTATAGCTGCGGACGCGTGGGCCAATCCATCGTGGCGAGCACTTCGGTCCACAGCGCGTCGAGATCCGGACGCTGCGTGGGACCAACGCGCACGGCACTCGCCGTGAACAAATGACGCACACCGCGCTCGCCGAATGCCTTGGCAAATGCGTTTACAGCCGTATCGAAGCCAGGCAGCGCGCGCATCGCAGCCAATGCGGCGCGATCGGCGGGATGCTCCCAGCTAACGGAGGCGATGTCGGTGAGTACGGTGCGGGCCATGGCGTGCTCCTCGGGGCCTAGAGCCCCTTGAATGCTTGCTCGAGGTCTTCGAGCAGATCCTGCGTGTCCTCAACGCCGCATGAGAAGCGCAGGAGACCATCGGTAATCCCGATCTCCGCGCGGCGTGCCGGTTCCACCGAGGCGTGTGTCATCCCCGCCGGCTGACATACCAACGATTCTACGCCGCCTAAAGATTCGGCGAGCGTAAACAACTTGAGTCGCGTGACAACGGTGTTGGCGTTGGCTTTGGAGCCAGTTTCCACCGAGACCATGCCACCAAAACCGCTCATCTGGCGCTTGGCGAGCTCGTGCTGCGGATGGCTCGCGAGTCCCGGGTAAAACACGCGCTCAGCGCTCAAGCGCTTGGCGAACCAATCGGCGATGGCGCGGCCGTTGATGTCGTGCTGCTTCATGCGGAGAGCGAGCGTCTTGGTGCCACGCAGTGTGAGCCACGCGTCCATGGGGCCAGGCACCGCACCCGCCGAATTTGCATTGAACTGCAACTTGGCGCCGAGCTCGTCGGAGTTGGTCACGGCCACACCACCGATGATGTCGGAGTGTCCATTCAAGTACTTGGTGCTCGAGTGCCACGCGATGTCTGCACCAAGCGCGAGCGGTGCTTGGAGGATCGGCGAGGCAAAGGTGTTGTCGACAATGCTGAGCGCGCCGTGTGCCTTTGCGATTTCAGAAATCGCCTTGATGTCCGCGAGCTGCATCAGCGGATTCGTCGGCGTCTCGATGAACACGGCGCGCGTGTTCTTCTTCATCGCGTCCTTCACCTTCTGGACGTCGCGCATATCGACCCACGAGAACTCGAGGCCGAAGTTCGTGAAGATTTTGTCGAGTTGACGATACGTGCCGCCGTACACGTTGGAGCCGACGACGATGTGATCGCCCGCCTTGAACATGAGGACGATGCTCGTGAGGCAACCCATGCCGGACGAGAAGGCGAAGCCGTGCTGCGCGCCCTCGAGTGCGGCGACGTTGCGCTCGAGTGCTTCGCGCGTGGGATTCTTGCCGCGGGCGTACTCGTAGCCCTTGTTGACCCCCAGCGCTTCTTGCGCATAGGTGGAGGTCTGAAAGATCGGCGGCATGATGGCGCCGGAGGTCGGATCAGGGCGCTGGCCGGCGTGAATGGCTCGGGTGCCGATGCGCTGGGCGAGGTCTTCCGGGAAGATCTTGGTCATGGGGTGAATCTAGCGAAGCGGGGGCCCAGTCCGAGACT
>JAYUWY010000406.1:0-2905 GCA_043753285.1 Gemmatimonas sp.
GCGCTCCGCATTGTGGGAGACATCGAGCGGGCCCTGCCTGCGTTGCGCGGCCACCTGCCGGGGCGCGGTGCGTGAGATCCTGATTCTCGCGGGAGAGGCCTCGGGCGATTTGCACGGGGCCATTCTCGCGGAACGGCTCGCGGCGTTGCGTCCTGGTGTCCCGCTGACGGGCACGGGTGGCGTGCGCATGCGCACGGCCGGCGTGACGATGCTCGAGGAGCACGACGGTGTGGTGGGCTTCGTGGAAGTGCTCAAGCACATTCCCGCGCACTACCGACTCTACAAGCGACTCGTCGCGCGCTTTGACGCGGGTAACGTTGGCCTCGTCGTCTGCATCGACTATCCGGGCTTCAACATGCGCGTGGCCGCGGCGGCCGCAGCGCGCGGAATTCCCGTGCTGTACTACATCACGCCGCAGGTGTGGGCCTGGCGCGCGGGCCGTATGAAGCAAATGGCGAAGATCATCACGAAGGCTGCGGTGATTCTGCCGTTCGAAGAAGCGATGCTGCGGGCCGCTGGTGTGAACGCCGAGTTTGTGGGCCATCCGTTGCTCGACCGCGCGCAGGCGCTGCCGTCGAAGCAGGAAGCTCGCGCGAAGCTGGGATTGCCCGCAAACGGAGAGATTCTCGCGCTGTTTCCGGGAAGTCGCGCCGAAGAGATTCGCCGACACATGGCCGATTTTCTCGCCGTCGCCGAAGAACTCAAACGTCGCCGTCCGGGATTGTACGTGGTGTTGAGCGTGGCACCAACCATCGCACTGCGCGACGATGAAGTGCCGGTGCCGCTTGTGCGTTCGGCGAGCTTTGACGTGCTGCGCGCCGCTGATGTTGCACTGTGCAAGAGCGGCACGACAACGCTCGAAGCCGCAGTGGCGGGAACGCCGTGTGCGATTGTGTATCGCACTTCTCCAATCTCCTACGCGATTGCGAAGCGCCTCGTAAAGATCTCACACATCGGCCTGCTCAACATCGTCGCCGGACGCACCGTGGCGCCGGAGTTCGTGCAGGACGCGTTTCAGCCAGTACCAGTGGCCAACGCGCTCGAACCGTTGTTTGATGCCAATGGCAGCGCGCGCGCGGCGATGATCGCTGGTCTCGCCGACGTGCGCGCCAAGCTCGGCACTCCAGGCGCATCGTTGCGCGTGGCGGAAATGGCTGCGGGGATGATTAAGTGAGCGACGCGCAGCGCGCGCGAAAGGTGAAGTGGGGCGCGCGGATTGGTCGCCCGCTGCTCGAGGGCATTTGTCGCTCGTGGCGGCTCCAAGAGGTGTGGCATCCAGCGGCGAGCGCACTGTTCAATGAGGGCAAGCCGTACATCCTCTCGAGCTGGCATGGACAGCTGTTGCCGCATCTCTGGGCGAATCGCCAACGCAACTTTTGCGCGATGGTCAGTCAGCACGGCGACGGTGAGATCATCTTCCGCATTATCGAAGGATGGGGATATCGCGGCGTGCGCGGCTCAAGCTCGCGCGGTGGACGGGAAGCGTTGAAGGCGATGGTCGATGAACTGCAGAGCGGGAGCAAGTTTGCGATTACGCCAGATGGTCCGCGCGGTCCGCGTGGTTCTGTGCAAATGGGTGTGATGATTGCGTCCACGCGCTCGAAGGTTCCTATCGTGCCAATCTGGAGCGAGATGCCCAACGCATGGCACCTGAAGAGCTGGGATCGCTTTCAACTCGCGAAGCCCTTCTCGAAGGTCATCGTGCATTATGGTGAGCCGTGGCTTCCGCCAGACACCAGCGAAGCGTCGGTGGCTGAGTTGGTGCGTCGTATGGGGCCTGTCCCCAATGGGCCTGTCCCCAATGGGCCGGTGGACAAGTGACGAGAGCGATTGAGCGTATCTGGGCAGCCGATGGTCCGGCTGCATGGGCGCTCACGCCGCTCTCGTGGTTGTTTCGCCTCGCGTCGGGCACACGCAATGCACTGTTCGACCTCGGCGTGCTTCGGGCGCATCGATTAGCGCTGCCGTCGGTAAGCGTCGGCAATGTGAGCGTGGGCGGCACCGGTAAGACACCCGTCTCTGCGTGGATTGCACGCGAGCTCGTCGCACTCGGCGCAAAGCCCGCGATTGTGATGCGCGGCTACGGCGCCGATGAACCGCTGGTGCATCGCCAGTTGAATCCCGATGTGCCTGTGATTGTAAACGCCGATCGCGTGGCGGGCACCGAAGCGGCCGCACGAGGCGGTGCGACGGTTGTTGTGTTGGACGACGCGTTTCAGCATCGCCGCGCACGGCGTGACGTAGACTTGGTGTTGATTGCCGCGGAGCAGGGTGGCGCGCATCGACTGCTTCCTGCTGGTCCGCTTCGCGAAGGCCGCGGCGCTCTGCGGCGTGCAACGTGCGTCATCGTGACGCGCAAGTCGGCGTCGTTGGCTACGGCCGAGCAGGTGGCGGCGGAGTGGACGGCGTTTGCGGGGGCTCCCAGCACGGCGATCGTCGCGCTGCAGCCTGGTGCGCTTGTGGATGCTCTCGATCCGGCGACTCCACCGCAGCCCGTCTCCACGCTCGCAGGAAGCCGCGTGCTCGCCATTTCTGCGGTGGGCGCGCCGGACGCGTTCGAGAATCAGCTCGTGGCGCTAGGCGCCACGGTGACGTCGGCGAGCTATCCCGATCACCACGCGTACACCGCGCAGGATGCGGCCGGCCTTGCGGCGCGTTCGGGACACGTGGGACGCGCAATTTGCACCCTCAAGGACGCCGTGAAACTGGCGCCGCTGTGGCCTCGCATCGGCCCTCAGCTGTGGTATCTTTCTCAGGCTGTCGAGGTCGAGCGTGGTGGCGCGTCGATTCGTGAGGCGCTCCGCCGGCTCGTCCCCGGAACACAGCTCTAGTTCCGACCCTCTTTTGCCGGCGTATTTGCCGGTGTGCCACCCCAAAAACTGCCATGGCTGACCTCCGCCTGCCG
>JAYUWY010000407.1:0-2894 GCA_043753285.1 Gemmatimonas sp.
CTTACTGACAGTACGGCAGTCATACTTGTACCGAGTACTACTGCCGGTGCAAAGACACTCGCGATCACGTTTGCTGGCGCAGCAGGCTCGGCGTCGTTCACCGTGCTTGCCGCGACTGCTGTTGCGAATCCCGCGGCGTACCTCGACAGCACAACGAACGATTTAGAGGCGCAGATCGCGACCTTTACTGATCTCGAGCCTGGACTGATCGATTTCGCAGAAGAAGAACTCGCGGAGCTGCGCGCAAATCTCGCGGCGCTCACGCCCGCTGAGCGCGCACTGGTGGCAATGGCAGTGCGCAACGCGGCGGCTCGACTTGCGACGCCGGCTCCAACACTGCGCCTCGAAGGCGAATCGCCGGTGGAGATCACGGCGAACGCAGAAAGCGGTTGCTCCTGCGGCAGCAGTGAGTCTGGATCTACTCTCGAAGACTGCACCATCACGGTGCCATCTCCTGACATGGTGGCGCTGCGACTCGGTTTTGGTGCGGCGATGATCTCCGAAGGCGTTGCCATCGGTAGCGCGAGTCCGAATCCCTACGTCAAGGCTGTTGGTGGCGCGATTGCCGGACTGGGCATCTTCGCGATCCTCAAGACGTACAACGACACGATGTGTCAGACGTTCAAGGCAATGTTTACGGGCTTCAGCGCCGACGCCGAGTTGCGCGCGCCCGCTCTCATTGGATTGGGCACGTACTTCAGCGACACTGCGTATCGCCTCAACGTGTATGGCCGTTATCAATCGCCGAGTCGCGCGACGGCGGATAAGAATTTGTATGCGGGATTCGTGATGCAGGCGTTGGATTTCTTGGAAGCGGTGTGGGATGACTTCCGCGCCAAGTTCCCTGCTCTGCCAGCATTCCGTGCGATTCCGGCAACGCCCGCAGTCACGCTGGTCCAACGCATCCCGTCGAAGTATCTCGATCTCGGCGCCACCACTCCTAGCGCAGTAAGTGGCAGTGAACAGACTAAGCCCGACTCCACATGGTGGGTGAAGTTCTCGCTGCCAGGCATCGGCAACGAACATCCGTTTCAGTTTGTCGTTGAGTACACAGGTCCGGGCGCAGTAGATACCGAGACTGATTACAGCGCGACGCTTCGCCCCGACACGTTCCCCGTGGCGAAGGTTGAAATTGTTGATGGCGAAGGCGTCATTGGCATTCAGATGAATGGCTTCAAGCAGATGGAAGCCATCCTCACGGACTCGATGGATCGTGTGATTACCGATCGCTTCGCGACGTGGACCTCGAGCATTCCGGCCACGGCGACGATTTCTACGACGGGCCTGCTTGTTGGACAGCAGGAAGGTGTGACGTCGATCATCGCAACCGCCGAGACAAAGCAGGACGACGCGGTCGTGCTCGTGGGGCCGATTCCTGTTGATACAGTTGTTCTCTCGCCCGATACACTCACCGTTGGACTTGGTGGCAACGGACGATTTAACGTCACGCTACTCGACTCACTGAATCGCGTGCTCAGCAACCGTGTGGTCACGTGGGAGTCGCTCAACACGGACATCGCCACCGTGAACTCAACGGGACTGATCACCGGCGTGCTCGGCGGCTTCGTCACCATTCGCGCAACGTCGGAGACGAAGTCCACCATCGCGAAGGTGCACGTGATTCCTGCGGCGCGCGCCCTCTCGAGTGGCGCCGCAGCACAGCATCAGTGCGCCATCTCCACTGGCGGCGCGATGTTCTGCTGGGGTTCTAACTCTTCGGGCCAGCTTGGTGATGGCACCGGCACGTCGAGCAACGTACCAGTGGCATCCATCGCTGCTGATCAAGATGCGATTCAAGTCGTGACTGGCGCAGAGCATACCTGCGCGCGGTACGCCAACGGATCTGCACAGTGCTGGGGCGTGAACGATGCTGGTCAGCTCGGCAATGGCACAGAGACTCCGTATGAAGTACCCGCGACGGTTGTGTCTGGCGGATTGAACTTTGCTAAACTTGCAGCCTCGGTGAACTCGACCTGCGGCATCACCACGGGTGGCGCTGCGTATTGCTGGGGCGTGATGAACGGCGGCTACACGCTCGTGCCGACACTCGTGCCCGGTGGACACACGTTCAGTGACATCACGACCGGTGGTCTTGATGGTGCGTGTGGACTCACGACTGGCGGATCGATTCTCTGCTGGGGTGTGAAGGGTTGGGATGCCGCGGGCTCGCCGTTCTCTTCGGTGAATCCAATCGCCGTGGGTGGCGGTCGCACGTACACCAAGCTCGCGTCAACAGGCCAACAGCAGTGCGGTTTGAGCGGCGGACAGATTTGGTGCTGGGGATATCCAGAAGCTGCGGCGCTGGGCATCGACTCGCTGCCCATCGCGATGGGCGTGGATCCTCAGACGATGACCGGCGTGCCGGTGGCCATCAACGCAGGCGGTGGATTCATTGACGTCGTCGCGGGCAATCGCTTTGCGTGCGGCCTCACCGCTGGTGGCTCCGTGTACTGCTGGAACTCGCTGATTCCGCGCGAGAATGACGTCGACGGATCGGTGGCGTTGGCGGGTTCGACGAACGGTGTACATATGCCAAACGACGGTGCGAAGCTGCAAGGCGCTGCAGGTGGCGGCTACACAAAACTCGGCGTCTCGCGCAGCACTGTGTGCGGACTGCGCGATGGTGGCATCCCGTGGTGCTGGGGTGCCAACTTCCGCGGCCAGAGCGGACAGGGCGGCGAGACTGGTGTGATCAAGGGAATGTCGTTGCCGGCACCCATCGCCGAGCCGGGCGAGCCGAACATTCCGTAGTAGTCCATCTGAGCGCGGTCCAGCGAAGGAGCGGAGCCATCTATAATGGTTCCGCTCCTTTTGCTTTGCGGGTAACGTTCATTGGTCGAACCCTTCATTGGTCTCTCGCTATGCGCATTCGTTTCGCTGTCGCCGCACTCGCG
>JAYUWY010000408.1:0-2890 GCA_043753285.1 Gemmatimonas sp.
GTGAGAAACACGAGTGGATACTTGAACAAGTCGCGCGAGCCGAGCGGGACGATCACGCCCGTGGGCGCAACGTCGATCGTAGTGTAGCGCGCGACGGAATCAATGAGATTGGGCGCGACCATTGGCGCGCTGTCCCAATCTCCGGAATCGTACTGCGCGGTGGCCCACACGAATTCTGCCATCAGAGCCCCCACCCGTTGAGGGCGCGGCGCACGGGCGGACGCGCGACGAGTGCGCGGCGCGCGTTGGCGAGCGCGAGCGTCACGTCTCCGCCCTGACGCAGCGCGGTAGCAGCTGCGTCGAGCGCGAGAATGGCGGCGCGCTCGTCCTGCGGCAGCGTCACGCGCAGCAACAGCAGTGAATCGGCGGCCGCAGATGCATTGCTGCTCACGATGCCCAATGCCACGTCGAAGCGCGCGAGTCGTGCAGCGCGCAGCGGATCGGCACTGGGGCGCGCGCTACGCGTGGTGGGCGCGCCTTCGTCCTTGCCCGCGAGTCGCACGCGCGCAAGGTCAACCACGACGGCCGGCGGACGCCCGCGCAAATAAATGCGCTCGGCCGCACGCGCGCGCTGCAACGCTTCGATGGCACGCTCCATCCACGGAATCGCTGCGGCGGGCGCGCCGGTCTC
The DNA here is from genome assembly GCA_043753285.1 of Gemmatimonas sp. GTDB lineage: Bacteria > Gemmatimonadota > Gemmatimonadetes > Gemmatimonadales > Gemmatimonadaceae > Pseudogemmatithrix. The sequence goes on from JAYUWY010000408.1 coordinate 632, forward strand.
GAGCTCTGTGGCCGCGCGCCACATGTGATTGTACGCCTCAAGCAGCGGGCGATTGATCGCAACGACCGGCGACTCGTCCCCGTGATTGTCGAGCTTCGATGGATCATTGTTCGCGGCGCGCTCGGCGGCGGCGAGAATGTCGTCGGGGTTGATGGGTCCTTCTTGCCCGTGCGCGTGACCATCGCCGGGGAAGTGCGCGTGCTCGCCTTCGTCTTCGCCGAGTCTCTCGAAGACAAGCCGGCCCACGCGCTGGCGCAGTTTGGTTTGATCAACCGCAATACGACGCGAGTCGCGCGTGGTGGCGGCTTCGCCAACGCGTCGCGAACGGGCGACGAGCTCGCGTGTGAGTTGCAGCAGCATGCGCTGCGAGAGCGCGTCCTTTTCGGGCTCGCTGGGCGGTGCTGGCTCAACGGAGACTGAGTCGTATTCATCGGCGCGCGCGACGCGAATGGTGCGCGTCTCGGATGCGCCGCGACCAGGACCAGTGACATTGTTCCGGTCGGTCGCGATGGCGCGCAGATGGATGAGATCGCCGGGCTTGAGACGGAGCGAATCGAGACTGACGCTTCCCTGCAGCGTCGCCTCGCGCACGCCGGCGTCAAAGCGGCGCACTGCAAGGCGCAGCGTGCGGAACTCGTAGAGCTCGCCGTCGCCGGTGCTGATGATGAGTTCGAATGCGCCTTCAGCGAGGCCGAGGTCGTCGTTAATTGAAGCAGCAAGCGCGAGCGAGCCAGTAGCAACGCGCATGACAGTGTCCCGCGCCGGTGCGTCCAGCCGCAGCGTGGGCGCGGAATCCGTGATTGGTTCAATCACGAGCACGCGTTCCCTTATGCCGCTGCGCAGGCGCAGAGCTTCCGCACGTGCGGGCACGCCAAGCGCGATGCTCCACCGGCTTCCTGCCGTGCGCGATGGTGTGACGGAGGCTTCGCTGTGCGCGCTGACATCGCTGCCAAGTCCTTCGACGCTAATGCGGCTGCCGATGAGCGCTTGCACCGTTGCTGGGTCGTCGTGCGAAGACGATGCGAGTCCGCTGTAGGCCGGCGGCGTCACGCGGACGACAATCGTAGCGAGCGGATTCTCAACGGCGCGGGACGCGGCGGCGGCGTGATCGAGTGCATCACCAGGCGTTGGCGCGAGCACGCGGCCGACTGCTCCGCGCGGGATTACAAGAGCGAGCACCAGTGCGACGCCGAGCGCGATGAGCGGCGGCGTGAGCGCACGGCGTGTGGCCTTGCCGAGTTCTTGCTCCAGCGGCGCGTTCGCAATGTGTTCGTCGAGCTGGGTGGCGTTGTCGAGCCCAACGCGCGTGACGAGCGCGTAGCGCAGCGACGGGATGCGTTGCTCAAACCAGAGTGCGAGCTGCTCGTCGCTGGCGCGGCTTGAGAAGGAGTATGCCTGCCAGCCGAGCCACAGCAGCGTGACGCCGCCTGCAATCCACGGGAGGAGTGCGAGCTTGGAGCGTGTTGCGGCACTCAAGCCGATTGCGATATCCGCGAGAAGCACCAGAGCCAGGACCGCAGCTGACGCGACTACAGCGAGCAAGACTGCGCGCGCGCCCATCGCGAGTGCGAGAATACGACGCGCGCCCTGTAGGCGTTCGTGCGCGGTCATTGCTTCACCTTCTGTCTTGCACGCAACACCTGCTCGGCGACGAGCAGTCCCAAAGCCGCTACGAGAAGCCACAGCGTGAGTGGCGAGCGCTGTTGTGCTTCATCGCGCAACGCCGAAGCGCTTGCGAGCGCGCCGGCACCTGCGAATACGCGTTGCGCGGAGTCGGACATTGCGATGCTTCGCGCACCGCCACAGGGAGCCATGAGCGCGTGCAGCACCTGCACAAACGGAGCGCGCAACGTGAGATCGCCAGCTTCGGACAAACCGATGCCAACATCACGGACGCAGCCAGCACCGACACTGCGCTCGGTGGCTGCTGGCGAACCATCGCGCCAGCGCGCCAGCACGCGGCCCTCGGCAACGGCGAGACGTGCGAGCGGCGCGACAAGCGTGCCTGCGCTCCCGTCCGCGACGAGCACTCCGTCGGGCGTGAGAGAATCGGTGAACTCGCGCGGCCAGTGGATGAGCACCGCCGCGGGCGTCGAAGCGAGCCACGCGGTGTCGCTCGCCGTCGGAGCGTTGCGACGAATGCGCACGCTGTGCGCGCCACGAGATGCATCGAGCGCACGCAGTGCGGGCGCGAGCGGATCGTCAGCGCTGGCGGGGATCAGTTCCGCGGCTGGCGCGCGCGCAGAATCAACCGTTCCC
>JAYUWY010000409.1:0-2886 GCA_043753285.1 Gemmatimonas sp.
ACAGGCAGCGCCTGACTCTTGCCCTTGAGCTCCATCGGGGGCAATGCCTCCAGCGGAGGCGGTGCGCCGAGCGAGCTGCGGAAATCATCGGAGATAAGAATCTCGCCCGCAGCAGCGGCGCCGCACAAACGGCTGGAGATATTCACCGGATCGCCAATGACCGTGTACTCCAAACGGCGATCGCTACCGATGTTGCCTGCAAACACTTCGCCGACGTTGAGACCGATGCCGATGCCAATGACGGGACGGCCCTCAGTCTGCCAACGCACGTTCAAGCGGTCGAGCTCAGTCATCATGTCCATCGCCGCCGCCATCGCACGATCGCAATCGTCCGGCTCGCCGATCGGCGCGCCCCACTGCGCCATCACCGCGTCGCCGATGAACTTGTCGAGCGTGCCGCCGTGTCTAAACACGCACTCCACCATTTCCGTGAAGTACTCGGTGAGCAATCGCGCCATCGTGTCGGGATTCATCGTCTCCGACAACGCCGTAAATCCGCGAATATCACTGAACAACACCGCCACGCGCCGCTTATCACCGCCGAGCTTTACGGCATCAGGGCTGCTCGCAATACGCGCAGCAAGATGCGGCGTGAAGAATCGTTCAAAGTTTGAACGCGCAAGCATTTCCACGCGAATACGCTCGGCGAATTGCCCGTTCTCCAGCGCCACCGAGGCAATGCCCGAGAACGCAATCAAGAAGTCGAGGTCCGTCTCGCCAAACCGCTTGAGCGAGAAGTTGTCTACGTAGATGACGCCGAGTGCTTTGTTCTCTGAGCCCAACAGCGGCACGCACATCGCCGAGCGCACCTTCTGCAGCACGATCGACTGGCCCGTAAAGCGCTGATCGCCGCCGGCATCGTCGGTCAGAATTGCAACTTTCTCCGACGTGGCCTGCAACGCGATCGACTGCGGAATCTCACCGCTGGCTGCTTCGCCACGGCGGTCGCGCGAAATCTGCGGATGCAAATGTCCATCGCGATCCATCAACAGAATCGCGCAGCGGTCAGCTTCTAACGTCTGGAACGCGTACTCGGCGATCTTCACGAGCAGGCCGTGTACGTCGGTGGCCTTGTTGAGCCCCTTCGCGACTTCGAGAAGAATCGCGAGCTTGCGACGATCCTTCTCCGCAGGGTCCGCCTGGCCAGAGAGTTGCTTGCCGAGTGAGGCGGACTCTTGTTCGCCCGTCTTGGGAATCTGCCGGACAATCGTTGCCGCAGCCGGCTTGGGCGGAGCAGGCGGCGTCGTCACAGCAGCAGCAACGGGCGCCGCAACCTTCTCGAGCTTGAAGACCACTTTGCCAAACGTGATTTCAGCGCCAGGTGACGCGTGCGACGAGTCAATGCGCACGCCATTCACAAAGGTGCCGTTGCTCGAGCCGGCATCCGTGATCTGGATGCCGTTCTCTGTGAGCAAAAGCTCCGCGTGCTTACGCGAGACCGTCGGGTCCACGACCGGGCACTCGTTCGACACGGCGCGCCCCACATTGTGGGGTCCTGCGCCCTTAAGCTCGAATTTGAAGTCGTTCCCGACGCCAGTCAGCCGAAAATGCATGTGTTAAATATGCTGACAGTTCAGCGCGTCCGCACCCGTCCAATCGCGATTAACATCGCGCGCGCTTTGGCCTCGGTCTCCGCCCACTCGGAGGCCGGGTCCGAGTCGGCCACAATCCCCGCGCCGGCCTGTACGTTGGCCTCATTTCCGGCCAAAACGCAGGTGCGGATGGTGATGCACAGGTCCATGCGCGTGTCGCCCCAGCTGATGTGCCCCACGGCGCCCGCGTAGGGGCCGCGCCGCTCGGGCTCCAGCGTGTCGATGATTTCCATCGCGCGCACCTTCGGCGCGCCCGTCATCGTCCCGGCCGGAAACACCGCCTTGAACACGGCGAGCGAGCTGCGCGCGTCGCGCAGAATGCCTTCCACCGAACTCACCAAGTGGAGGACGTGCGAGTAGCGCTCCACGATCATCAAATCAGGCACGGTCACGGAACCGTACGTGGCCACGCGGCCCACATCGTTGCGCCCCAAATCCACGAGCATGATGTGCTCGGCGCGCTCCTTGGGGTCAGCCAACAGCTCGGCGGCGCGCGCGTCGTCTTCGGCGGGCGTGCGACCACGCGGTCGCGTGCCAGCGATGGGACGCACGACAACTTTTCCGTCCGCCACGCGCACCAATAATTCCGGTGAGCTGCCCACCAGTTCCACGTCCTCGAGCACGAGGTGGAACATGTACGGCGACGGATTCAGGACGCGAATCGCGCGGTAGAGAGATACGCCATCGAAGTCGCGCGGTACGCTGATGCGACGCGCGAGCAAACACTGAAACACATCGCCCGCGAGGATGTGTTCTTTGATGGTCGCGACGCCTTCGAGAAACTGCTCGCGCGACGTGTTCGACACGCCCACGGCCGGCGCTGCGGCGTCATTGAGATCCAACGGCGGCAACGACGGTCCGCTGCGCATCCGCGCAATCGTGGCGTCAATGTCGCGCTGAGCCTCGTCCCACGCAGCTTGCAGCGCGAGCGCATCGGGATTGGCCGGTACCACAACACTCGCCACCACGCGCGCCTGCGCGCGGAGGTTGTCCACGATTACCACGGTGCCCGTGAGCAAGTACAGCGCGTCGGGGCAGGGAATCCCGCGCGGCGGCGCGCTCGGCAACCGCTCGATATGCCGCACCACGTCGTAGCCAAAGAATCCCACGGCGCCGCCCCAAAACGGGCCGAGCTCGGGGCAGTCTATAGGAGCGTGCCGTGTTAACACGGCACGCAAGTCAGCGAAGGGATCCTCGGGACGCCGCGCGCCGGTCCAGCCCGTCGCGAGCGACCAATCTTCCACCACGCCGTCCGTCAGCCGCCACGCGCCGCGGGGCGAGCTGCCAAAGAACG
>JAYUWY010000410.1:0-5671 GCA_043753285.1 Gemmatimonas sp.
CGTACCTGCCCCTGCAGGACGACAATCCGCTGCTGCGCGAGCACCAATGCCTCGGCTAGTGCGGCGTTCGCCTGTCCCTGCGCCTTGATGCGCTCAAGCTCCATCGAGAGCAAGAACCGCTGATAGCGCATCAATGCCTCCTGCGGACGCAGCTGCAAGTCGAGCAAGCGTGCGGCCTTGTACTCAATCTCCGGCTGATCCGGATCGAGCACGCTCGCGCGATCATAACGATTGAGCGCGCCATTCATGTCGTTGGACGCAACCAGATCATCGCCTTCACGCACGAGGGCTTCGGCCTGCGCACGAGCGCGCGCCTGCGCTGTTTGATCCTGCGGATTGCTCGCGACCATGATGCCCTGCGGACCACGACGGCTTACAACGGCCGCAGTGTTCGCGCTGAACTGCACCACCATCACCTGACCCACGCGATCGTACGGCGACGCATTCGGTGACGCCGGCACCATCGTGCCGAATCCATCGAAGCGACGCACGATCCATGCTTGCGGGCCCGTGCGCGCTGCGGCCATCACCTGCTCTGCGGTCATGCCGAGTATGATTTCGCCGCGGCCGATGGCATCGCAAACGCTAGGGGCGCAGGTGCGCGCCGCGATGGCATAGATGCTATCTGCCGACATGCGAATGCGAGCGTACTCCTGCTGCTGCGCAGTACCGGCGGCCCGTGGATCGACCTGCGGCACCTGCGCATTGTTGGGGATCGCCACCGGCTGATCCACGCGCTGCGGATACGGCGCGCAGGCCGTAGCAACAGCAATGAGAGATAGAACTACGACTCTACGCATTTGTGGCTCCGGTTACGGCGTGATCCGACGGCTCTGGATGTACTTCTTGATCTTGTGCTGCCCCATCCACGTGCGGACGTTGGTCTCGAGGTCAATCAGCGTCACGTCCACCTGATAGAACACGATGCGCTCGCGGCCTTCGCTGTCTTCGATGGCCTGCACATCGCCCTGCAGCATGTAGCGCGCACCGAGTTCGCGAGCCTGACGCGTGCGCGTTTCGGCGCTGGCGTTGGTCTGCTGATCCGTGCGCTCGCCGCGAATTTCTGCGCGCTCTTCGGCGCTGGCCACGAGGCGCACGACACCGGTCTGCACGTAGGCGCGTTCTAAGTCGCGCACAAACGTGCCGATAGGAATGTGCTCCATCGTGCGATTGCGAATCTGGCCGACGATCACGGCCGGCGCGGTGCCGCCATTGGCCGCCGCGTAATCGCGCGCCCAGGTGGCTTCCAGCGACTGCGTGATGAGCGCGTTGGCCACGAGGCGCGAATCCGCGTCGTTCCAGCGGCCCGAGAGATCGGTGACGCTGTTGGGGTCAATGCGCTCAACGCGCTTAACGGAACAGCCGCTTACCGTGAGAACGGTGACGGCCAATGCAGCGAATACTGTGCGGCTGCGGAGCATACAAACTCCAGAGGTGGATGGGACGGGTTCGGGACCTGCATCAATATGGTATGCAAGCCGTTTGCCAGCGGTACCAAAAACTCAAGTTGTGCGCCACCAACAACATAGCGTGAACCCCCTACGGAGCATGTCCAACTTTTGTGACACGTATTTGCGACCCGAAGTGGACACTAACGGACTAGGACAGAAGCCGTAGCTTATCCCCATCCCGCAGTACGCCTCCATCATCCGTCCTCCGTCATCCGTCATATGTCCCAGCCTAAGTGGTTTAAGCCCGCATCCATCTTCATCCTCCTCTGGATGGCCATGGGCGTCGCCATGCTCATCATGGACCTCATGACCACCCCCGAGCAGGCCGCGGCCCTCCCCGAGGCCCAGCAGATGCTCCGCGCAGCCCGCCCCACCTGGCTCATGGGCGTCTTCGGCATCGCCACCGGCATCGGCCTCCTGGGCGCCATCGCGCTCGTCATGAAGAAGCAGAGCGCCGTCACGCTTCTCACGATCAGCCTCGCGGCCGTCGTTGTGCAGTTCGGCTACACGATTGTCGGCATGGACGCCATCGCCATCGTTGGCGCTGGACAGGCAATCGGCATGCCTGCCGTGATCTTCTTGATTGGCGCCTTCTCGCTCTGGGTTGCCATCAAGGGTCGTAATGAACAGTGGTTGAGTTAGTTTTTCCCGATGCGAACTCTCACCACCGTCATTTCCGCCGTCGCCCTCTTCGCCGCAATCTTCGTTGGCGCGCGTCCCGTGGGCCCGGTGCCGCCGCTTGGCGGATTGCTCAGTCCCTCCACCGGCATTTGGTCGGTGGTGCAGAGTGCAGAACTCCCCGCCGAGCAAACGCTCGAGATCGAGGGCCTAAGCGCGCCGGTTGAGGTGCGCTTCGATGATCGCGGCGTGCCGCACATCTTTGCCGCCACCGAAGAAGACGCCGCGCGCACGTTGGGTTGGGTGCACGCACGCGATCGACTCTTCCAGATGGAGCTCATTCAACGCTCTGTCGCTGGCACGCTCACGGAGCTCGTGGGCGCACGCGCACTCCCGCTCGATCGCAGCGCACGTCGTCTCGCGCTCGCCGAGGGCGCGATGGCCAAGTGGAGTGCGATTCCCGCAGACAGTCCAGAGAAGCGCGATGTCACCGCGTACATGGCGGGCATTAACGCGTACATCGCGCAGATGAAGCCTTCGGATTTGCCGATGGAGTATCGCTTGCTGGGTCGCAAGCCGCGGCACTTCGAACCGCAGGACACGTACTTCCTGCTGATTCGCATGTCGCAGACGCTGTCGTTCCAGCAGGGCGAACTCGGCTTCTCTGCGCTCGAGCAGCTCGTGGGACGCGCGGCGGCAGAAGCTATCTATAGTATTGAAGCCCCAATTCAAGAGCCCATTGAACCTGTGAATGGACGCAGCGCACCGCGCATCAACACGGCGTGGCGCTTGCCTGCTCCAGTGGCTCCAGACCCCACGCGCGTCGCGAAGGCTGCGGCGTATGGTCAGCTCGCACAGTCGCTCACGCGCGGCGAAGCGGTTGTCGGTTCTAACAACTGGTCGGTGGCTCCTTCGCGCTCGGAGAGTGGCCACGCGCTACTCGCTGGCGATCCGCATTTGGAATTGACGTTGCCGAGCATTTGGTACGAGGCGCACATGGTGGTGCCGGGCGTGCTCGATGCATACGGTGTGTCGCTGCCGCTCTCGCCGATTATGCCGATTGGATTTAATCGCGACATGGCGTGGACGATGACCAACACCGGCAACGACGTCGTCGACTTCTATATAGAAGTGGTCAACGACTCGGTGACGCCGAGCAAATACATGTTGGATGGCGCGTGGAAGGATCTCACCACGCGCGAAGAGAAGTATTTGACGCCTGCTGGTGGCGTGGTGGCGGTGGACACGTTCTACGCCACGCATCGCGGTCCGATGTTCCGCACATCGCTTGGTTGGACGTCGCAGCGTTGGACGGCGCGTGAACCGAGCACCGAAGGCAATGCGTTTCGTTCTGGCATGCGTGCTACAGGCGTGCAGGACTTCTATTCGCGCTTCAGTGAGTATCAGACGCCCGCGCAGAACATGATGACGGCCGACAAGAGCGGCAACATCGGCATTCGCAGCACTGGTCGTTATCCCATTCGTCCAGGCACAGGGCGCGGTGATGTCGCGTTTGATGGCACGACAAGCGCGAGTGACTGGACGGGCAATCAGCCGATCAGTTGGTATCCGCAGTCGGTGAATCCGGCGCAGGGTTATTTGGCGAGCGCCAATCAGCAGCCAGTGGATCCAGCGGTGCGTCCGCAGTATCACGGCAGCGATTGGCCGAGCCCGTGGCGCGCGATGCGCATCAATACTCTATTGCGCAACGATACGTCGGTCACTGTGGATGACATGCGCAAGTTCCACACGGATCCGCAGAGTGAGATTACACCGTTCGTGCTGAGCGCGCTCGATGCAGCGCGCGCTACGGCCGAAGCAAACGGCACGTGGACCGCTGATGATAACAAGGCGTTTGAATTTTTGATGACCGGCGAGCCGGTGTTCACGCCGGAGAGCAACTGGGCCGTGATGTTTGGTGCGTTGCTCGCGGCCATCAACAACAAGACGTGGGATGAGCTCGTGTTGCCTGGCGAAACCCGTCGCATGATGACGCCAGGGCAGATGATTCTTGCGATGCTCATGCGCGACGGAAAGAATGTGTGGTGGGATGACCGCCGCACCTCAGACGGCGTTGAGGATCGCGACGCGATTGTGCTCGCGGCACTCCGCGATGCGTGGACAACGGCGCAGCGTGAACACGGTGCGAATCCGACGCTGTGGCGTTGGAGCAATGTGCGCACGACCAACGTGAACCATCTGCTGGCGTTGCCTGGCTTTGGTCGTCTGGGCCTCAAGACCACTGGCGGTCCGGGCACGCTCTCGCCGTTGGAGAGCAACGGGACGCACGGTGCTTCGTGGCGCTTCGTCGTCGAACTCGGCCCCGAGGTAAAGGGTTGGGGCACGTATCCTGGCGGACAGAGCGGCAATCCGATTTCGTCGCGCTACGATGATCGCCTTGAGATTTGGCGCACCGGCGATTTGGCCGAGTTGCGATTCCCCCGCACTGCCGCGGATTTGCCTGCCGCGCAGACGATGTCGCGGTTGTCTATCACCCCGACTGGAGGGGCCAAATAATGCGCGCAATGAATGGACGTGCAGTGTGGTTTGTCGCGTTGCTCTTGGCGCTCGTGCTGGGCACGTACGCGTTTGATTGGCTCGCGGTGCCGGTGATTGCGGCGGCGTTTGCGTGGGTGCGTCGTGAGGATGCGGCGATTACACTGCTCGCGGCGATTGCGGGTGCGGCGAGTTGGATGGCGCTGCTCGCGGCGCAAGCGATGACGGGCTCGATTACCCAAGTCGCGAATGTTGTGGGCGAGGCGATGGGCGTTGGACCTGCGCCATTGTTGATTCTCACCATCGCGTTCCCTGCGCTGTTGGCGGGATCTGCGGCTGGTGTCGTGCGCGGGTTTGCAAAGCCGGTTGCTAGGGCGACGGGAGAGTCCTGACCGCTGTGCGGTTTGGGTGTGCACTGCGGGTACTGACTTACAACCCACGGTAGCCAGATGCCAACAATCGCGACTCAGGCTCTTCGATATCTGCGCCGTTCTGCGCGCATCGTCGCCATCGTCCTCGCTGGTGCTGGCTGCAGCGATGCCGCGACGAGCCCCGTGGCGGATGCGCCGCTGCTTGATACCAGCTGGCTGCTCGTGTCCCTGGAACCGGGCGCCCCGCTGGTCTCAGCGACGGTGACGCCTCGAATAGTGAGGATCGGGTTCCATTTCCACACCCACTTCCAGCGGCCCAGCGTCGGAGGTGCTGCTCCCTGCAATGGATTTGGCGGCAAGTATGTCGCGACCCACGACGGCAGAATCGCGTTCGACACGCTGATCGCCACGCGAATGGGCTGCAGCCCTGAGGCCCTCGCGCTCGAGAACGCCTTCTTCGACCGTCTGATTGCAGCCAACTTTTGGAGCATCAGCACCGACTCGCTGGTCCTGCGGACCTTGGACGCGCGCTGGCTGCTGTTCGTCAGGCAGGACACTACACCGCCCGCTTCGCCGCCAGCATAGTCAAATCGTCGTGCGGTTCGGCTTGTAGGGTAAACGCGGCCAGCGTGTCGAGCACTCCATGCACGAGCTCGGACGCTGTGCCCTCGCGGTGAGCGCGTAAGGATTCGCGCAGGCGCTCACCGCCGTACACGGCGCCGCTGGGACTGCGCG
>JAYUWY010000411.1:0-2885 GCA_043753285.1 Gemmatimonas sp.
CTCGCCGTAGGAACGAGCGCCAATTACACGTATCGCAATCTCGCGAAGGGACGCATTGCGGGCAGTGAAGTTGAGATCTCGCGCAGCGCGGGGATCGCACGTTTTGAGGCCTCGCACGCGTACCTGTGGTCGCGCGATGATGCGTCGGGGCGTCCACTGCTCGGGCGCGCACCGCAGACGGCCAGTGCGGGCGTTGTGCTGAGCATCGTTGGCGCGGAACTCTCGGCGCGCGGGCAGTGGCAATCGCGCACGGCCGTGGGCGGGGAGGAGCAGGGTGGGGCGCTTGAGTATCGCGAGGCGTTTGGGCAGCTCGATGTGGGCGCGTCGCGGCGCATTCTGGCGCGCGTGTCAGTGCGTGTTGGGGCGACCAACGTGTTCAATGCGCTCCCGCGTGGGACGTGGCCCACGTTTGCTGGACGGCAGTGGTTCTTGGGTGTGAGTACGCGCTGAGGGCAAATCCCTATTGACTCGTTCGGGATTTCCGCTTAATCTCCCACGTATGAATTTCTTCTTGAGAACGATTCTCATTCTTGCCGCTTCCGTCGCTGTTTCCCCAGCGTCCGGAACGGCCCAGACCACCGGCACCATCATCATCGCGCACGGCGGTGATTCTGTCTGGAATGCCGGGGTGATGCAGGTCGCCCGCGAAGTGAATACAGGCGGCCCCGTCGAGGTCAGCTTCCTGATGGGTCCGGGTGCCGCCACCACGCGTTTTCAGGATGCGGTGTCCAAGCTCGAGCGCGCTGGCGCGAGCCGCATCGTCGTCGTGCCGCTCCTCGTGTCCAGCCACAGTGGGCACTACGAGCAGATTCGCTACCTCGTTGGCCAGACGGATTCGCTCGATCACGCGATGGAGCACCACCTGCACATGGGCGGCATTGCGCGCGCGAACACTGAGCTCCCGCTTCAGCTCACGCCGGCACTCGACGCATCCGCAGAAATGGCGACCGTGCTCGCCGAGCGCGCGCTCGCTCTAGTGCGCGCGCAGGGTGATGTGCCGAGTGCGCGCGCGTTGCTCATCGTGGGACACGGACCAAATTCGGCGGATGACTACGCGGCGTGGATGGTCAATCTTCGACAGGTGGCTGCACATGTGCAGGCCGCGACAGGATTTCGCGATGTGCGCGTCGAACTCGTGCGCGATGATGCGCCGGCTGCCGTGCGCGCCGAGGCCGTGCTGCGCACGCGTGAGTTGATTGAGTTGCAAACCGCCGCGACGGGCAAGCACGTAATCGTCGTGCCGGTGTTGATCTCCAAGGGCGCAGTCAGCCGCGATAAGTTGCCGGCTGACATTGCAGGCACGACGTCAGTCTATGGTGCGGAACCGCTGCTTCCGCACGCGGCTATGGCGCGCTGGGTGGAGTCGCGAGTGCGCGGCGCATCAGGATCCCCTGTACAAGGACGATAACAGGAATCGCGAGGATGATGGCGAGCACCGGCCAGTCTGAGCGCCGATCGCCCCAGAGACGGAAGGCGATGAGCGCGGAATAGAGGAGCAATCCGCCGGCGCCAAGTGTGATGAACAGCGTGGACAGCGCACGCTTGTTCTCAGTCTTGGTGAAGTACACGACGAGTCCAACCATTACACCCGCGCCGAGCGGCGCAGGCGAGTAGAGCTTGGTCGGGTCGTCGAGACTCATCAAAACGCGAAACGCGAGCGTCATGGCAGTTGCGAGCACGCCAGCGACGATGGCGCGGCGCAGCGGCGTGGTGGGGTTCTGCGTGTCTGGTGTCATGCGTTAGAATTGAATGCGAGATGGCGCGGCTCGCTAGTGCGCTCGGTGAAACTGCATTCGCGAGCGACAAGTAGTGCGTGCAAGTCCCGCGCACTCTACCACTCGCCGACAACTTGTGAACACACCCGCACTTCGCGTCGCGCTGTTTCTGCTCGGCTACATGCTCATTCTGTTCGCGGCGTCAGTCCCCAAGGGAATGGCGCCCGCGCGATTCGGCGACGTGGTGTGGGGCGTCGTCGCGGCGCTGGCCATCTGGGCAATGACACTGTTGTTCCTGAGTCGCGAGCAGCGCACGCGCAGTGACGTGGGACTCGATCCTGACGCGCGAACAATCGTGCGACTGCTGATTGGCATTGCGCTCGGCTTCACTGTGTACGCGGTGACGATGGCGCTGCTCTCGCTCACGCTCGGCCCAATCCGCTTCGCGACGCCTGTGATTCCAGGCGCGGGCGCGCTGCCGCTGATGATCGCGTCGTTCTTCGCGCTCTCCGCGATGGAGGAGCTTGGCTTCCGTGGCTACGCGTTGCGCACGCTCGTTCCTGCAGTGGGCGAGTGGCCAGCTCAGATTGCAATCGCGGCGGCGTTTGGGCTCACACACATCGCGTTTGGCTGGCCGTGGCCGAGCGTGCTCCTCGGCGTAGTCCCGAGCGCACTACTCTTTGGCGTGGTGGCCGTGCGCTCGGGCGGATTAGCGATGCCTATCGGCTTGCACGCCGCGCTCAACATCGCGCAGTGGATGGTGGGTGCCAAAGACGCGCCAGGCATCTGGGCGCTCAGCGTGGATCCGTCGCACACCGAGCGAATGGCTGCCTACGCGCCGTTTGTGGGGATGACGATCACGTTTATTGCTGCCGCGCTGATCGCGCGCGGTGCTGCGGCGCATGCGAATCGTAGAAGAACGTCTCGCCGAACATTGTATCCGTGAACGCCGGATGCTCCGAGCCGCCAGCGGTGAGTGCAAAGCGTCCTCCGGTAGGCAGTGACTCTCGCACGCGACCAAAGATGCCAGCGTGCTTCTGGTGTGGAATGTGCAACAGCGAATCCCACGCGACGACGGCCGCCACGTCTTCAGCACGCGGAAACTCTTCGATCGTGCCGAGCCGCCAATCGTGCGCGGGGAGGCGCTGGCGCTGAAGAGACGGATCCGTA
>JAYUWY010000412.1:0-5654 GCA_043753285.1 Gemmatimonas sp.
CGGCGTCACGAGCAACGACTCCACGGCACGACCGCGCAACTTCTCGACTTCAATGCGCACGCCATCCACCACGAGCACATCGCCCGCGACGGGCAAGCGACCCAACTGCTCCATCACGAGGCCGGCTACGGTATACGAGTCCGCTTCCCAGTGCACGCCCACCCATGCGCTCGCTTCGTCAAGACGCAGCGACCCCGGAATGCGTACGCGCCCGTCGGCCTGACGCTGCGGCTGATTCTCCTTGGGCTTGAACTCATCGCCCGTCTCGCCGAGTAGCTCGTCGAGCAAGTCGCCAACGGTGATGAGGCCAGCGGTGCCACCGAACTCGTCGGCCACGATTGCCATCGCCTTCCGCTCCGCGCGCAAACGCTCGAGCAGACGATCTACGACCATCGTCTCCGGCACCACGAGCACGGGCGTAATCACATCGCGCAACGATGCCGGCGGTTTCTCGCCGGCCATCAGCGGACGCACCACATCGCGCACATGCAGAATGCCGATGACTTGATCGAGCGTGTCTTCGTACACGGGCAAGCGCGAGTACGGCGTCTTGCGGAGTAACTCCACGACGGCACCCCACTCCATGCCTTCGCGCACACCCACAACACGCGTGCGCGGCACCATCAACTCGCCCACGGAGCGCATGCCCAATCGCAGCGCTTCGCGCAGACGTTGTGATTCTTGCACGTCGAGCTGACCACCCTCGCGGCTTTCGGCGATGAGGTACTCAATCTCCGTCGGCGAGTGAATGTGCGCGTGACCGTGCGTCGGCATGCGCAGCAACTTGAGCACGGCCATGCCGCTACCGTTCAAGAATGCGATGGGATACTTCATCACGCGCAGCGAGACTTCCAACGGCCACACCGTCCAGCGCGCCGTCGCCGTTGGGAACTGCAGCGCCAACGACTTGGGCACGAGCTCTCCAATCACCATCATGAGGATGGTGATGAGCACGAGCACGATGATTGCCGCAGCACTCTGCGCGGCGGGCATCTGCAAATCGCCCCAGCGCGCGAGCATCGGTGCGAGGTCTACTGCGATGGTTGCTTGCGCGTACGCGCCGAGGATCAGACTCGCGAGCGTGATGCCCACTTGGCACGCCGCGATGAAGCGGTCGAGCGCCGCGCCATCGTTGATGATGGCCAGCATGCGGCCCGCGAGGCGGTCGCCGTCTTCGGCCATCTGTTGGAGACGGCTACGACGCACGCTCACCGCGGCGAACTCCGCCGCGACGTAGAGAGCGTTGACCAGAATCAGTGCGACGACGATCGCCGCGACGAGCAGACTCATACCTTAGGGAAACGAGAAGGTCCCTTGGCCGCCGGCCTAGGGACCCCTTCAGGACCTGCAGAGCGGGCGATGGGACTCGAACCCACGACGTCCAGCTTGGGAAGCTGGCATTCTACCAACTGAATTACGCCCGCGTGACTGTGAACTTACCGCTCGGCGTCCCCCCCATCAAGGCGCGTGCCGCAACTCGTTGCGGGAGTTAGACTTTGGCAT
Source organism: Gemmatimonas sp. (assembly GCA_043753285.1). Classification (GTDB taxonomy): domain Bacteria; phylum Gemmatimonadota; class Gemmatimonadetes; order Gemmatimonadales; family Gemmatimonadaceae; genus Pseudogemmatithrix. Next base: position 1,504 of record JAYUWY010000412.1, read on the forward strand.
ATGTCACAGTCGCCAAAATGGCCTTCCGCTGCGGTCTCTCCCGACGACGTCGTCGCCCACATCTCGTCGGGGATGCGCGTTTTCGTACACGGCTCTGCCGCCACCCCGCACCCCATCCTGCAGGCGCTCTGCCGCCGCATGGATCTCGAGAACGTCACGATTTACCATCTGCACATCGATGGCCCAGCTCCGTGGACCGACGCGGTGCACAACGGCCGCTTTCGCGCGGTGTCGTTGTTCACCGGGCCGTCGCTTCGCGCACCCGTGAATGAGGGCCGCGCCGACTTCGTGCCGGTGTTTCTCTCCGACGTGCCTGGACTGTTTCGCAACGGCACCATCAAGCTCGACGCGGCCATTGTGCAGCTCTCCGAACCGGATCGCCACGGCAACGCATCGCTCGGCACGTCGCTGGACGCGGCACGCGCTGCCGTGGATGCCGCGCCAATCGTGCTCGCCGAAGTCAATGCGCGCATGCCGCGCACGCACGGTGACACGGCCGTTCCTCTTTCGCGCGTCCACGCCTTTGCGCGTAGCGATCGCGCGCTACCGGGACATCCGCCAGCGCCGGAGTCGCCAGAGATTGGCCGCATTGGTGCAATCATCGCCGGCCTCGTGCCCGATGGTGCCACGCTCCAGTTGGGCATCGGCGCGATTCCTGACGCCGCGCTTTCGCGACTCACCCAGCGCCACGACCTCGGCGTCCACACCGAAATGTTCTCCGACCGCCTCGTGGATCTCGTGGCGTCGGGTGCAGTCACCAATGCGAAGAAGGCGATCTGGAAGGGACGGATTCTCACGAGCTTCGTGATGGGTTCGCAGAAAGTGTTCGACTTTGTGAACGACAATCCGACCGTGCAGTTCGAAGGCTGCGACATCACGAACGACACCGCGCGCATCGCAAAGAATCCGAACGTCGTGGCGATCAACAGCGCGCTGCAGGTGGATTTGAGTGGCCAGGTCTGCGCGGATTCCATTGGCTCGCGCATTTACTCGGGCATCGGCGGCCAGATGGACTTCATCCGCGGCGCGGCGCGCTCGGTTGGCGGCAAGCCAATCATCGCGCTGCCGAGTACGGCGGCGAAGGGCACGATTTCGCGCATCGCCGCGGTGCTCGATGAAGGCGCCGGTGTGGTCACCACGCGCGGCCATGTGCACTGGGTGGTCACCGAGTACGGCGCCGTGAATTTGCACGGACGCAGCCTGCGCGAACGCACGGAGCTGTTGGTGAGCATCGCGCACCCCGACTTCCGCGCCGAATTGCTACGCGCCGCCCGCCACCCCGCGAGCGCCTAAACCCGGCCCACTTGACAAAGTTGGCCGACAGCGCCAGTGTATCAGCACACCGATACACAAGGGCGCGGCATGTTTTCACGCATTGACTCCCGAAGTCCCACTCCGATTTACGCGCAGATTGCCGACCGCATTCGCGTGGCCATCGCGGCGGGCGAGCTCGTCGAAGGCGATGCCCTGCCCTCGGTGCGCGCGTTAGCGACCACGCTGCGCGTCAATCCGGCCACTGTGGTGCAAGCGTACCGCGATCTCGAACGCGACAAGATCGTTGAGATGCGCCAAGGTGCCGGCACCTTCGTTGGTGCAGTTGGCACTGAGACTCGAGCGCGCGAGCGCACCGCCGCCGCCAAACGCCTGGTTCGTCAGATGCTCGCCGAGGCTGCTCGCCTCGGCATTAACCCCGCTGATCTGCGTAGCGCCGTTGAGCGCGAACTCCCGGAGGAGAAGTGACCGACGCTATTCGTATTCGTGATCTCGCATGGAAGGCCGGGCGCGACTTTGCACTGCGCGATCTCTCGATGCGCGTGCCCACTGGTGCCATTTATGGCTTTCTCGGACCCAACGGCTCGGGCAAGACCAGCACCATTCGCCTGCTACTCGGCATGATCGAGCCCGACGCGGGCACCATCGAAGTGCTCGGCCACAGCGTGCCCAGTCACGCACCGCTTGCATTGGCGCGCATTGGCTACGTGCCGGAGCGCCTGCATTTGTACGGGCGACTCTCCGTGGAAGAGAGCATTCGCTATCACGCGACATTCTTCGAAGGATTTGATCACGCCGAGGCCGAACGTCTGCGCCGTCGCTTCACACTGCGTGAAGGACAGAAGGTCGGCGCGCTCTCCAAGGGCGAAGCCGGAAAACTCATGATGCTGCTCGCACTCGCGCAGCGTCCCGACTTGTTGGTGCTTGACGAGCCCACGGACGGACTTGATCCGGTGATTCGCCGCGACGTGCTCACGGCGTTGGTGGAGTTCGTGGATTCGGCGAAGGCCACTGTGCTCATCTCGTCGCACTTGGTGCACGAGCAAGAGCGCATCTGCGATTGGGTGGGCGTGATGGACGGCGGGCGATTGGTGGCGGAATTGCCGATTCAAGAATTCCGCAGCGGCATCAAGCGCCTGCGTGTGCACGCTGCACCCGTCGCCGCCGATGCGACGCCGTTTGGTGTGCTGTCACGCATCGCGAGCGGCCATGGACACGAGTCGTGGGTTGTTCGCGGCTGGCAACCGGAGATGAAGGAGTGGTTTGCGCGCAGCGGCGCTGAAGTGCGCGACGTGGAAGACTTGGATTTGGAAGACAGCTTTGTGGAACTCTTGCGCGGCGCACGCGCCGTCACTGGGGAGGCACGCTGATGTTTGCGATGATTGTGCGCACGCAATGGTCATGGACGCGCGCCTCGGTGGGTGGCTTCTCATTGCTCGCGCTGTTCTTCCCTGCAATCTCCTGGCGCATCTTCGCGTCCAGCCGCGGCGACGAAGCCGTAATGCAAGTGATGAACGGTTTCGCTGCGCTCGGTCCGATGCTTGGATTCCTCGCCGTGCTCGGCCCATTCGTGCTGGCGGCGCTGCCGTGGACGATTGATCACGAGGCGAAGCACGTATACGCGCTGTCGCTCCCGGTGACGTGGGCGCGTTTTGTATGGATGCGCTTTGCTGCCGGTGCGATTACGATGGTGTTGCCGGCACTCGCGCTCTACGTCGGCTGCCGCGGCGTGTTGGCCATGCTGGAGTTGCCACCACTGCTTCGCGCGTATCCGGCTGCGCTGTCGCTGCGGTTTTTGATCGCGTGTCTCGTGGCGTACGGCGTGACGTTTGCGTTGCAGTACCTCGCGGGCCGGCGAGCGGCCGTCGTGGTGCTCGTCTCGCTGCTGGGTATGGGTGTGGTTGCCGTCGCTCTTACACTGATGGGCCTCAGCGAGGCCGTGACCGCGTTTGGCAACTTTATGTTCGACTGGCCGGGCCCGCTCGCCATCTTCGTTGAACCGTGGACGCTGATCGATGTGTAATCGCGGCGTTATTCTCATTGCCGCGACGTTGCTCGCGGCGGCGACTCCGCTGCGCGGCCAGACGGCGGCGGAGCTTCGCGAGCAGGTCAATGCGATGCAGGCGCGCCGCACCACATCGTACGAGCGGATGTTGGAGGCCGAGGACGCCGCACGCACCACGCCTGACGATTCAATGAAGCTGCACGGTGCGACCGTGCGGTTCCTCGCAACGCATCTCAGCGCGCGAGACCGCGCGACCGTCGAGCGAGCATTTGATGCGGCCGCACGTGAGCTCACCAGCACGTTTGGCCCTGACGGCGCATCGCTCCTTGCCGGCGACGAGTGGATGCTGTGGTTCGTACAGCGACGCGCAGGATCAGAGATCGCGGCGCTCGGACTGATCGGCCGTGCGCAGCGATTGTCTGTGAATCTTGTCGTACCGCTGCGACAGTCTGACGTGCAACATCTCGTGGTAACGCGCGCTGCCACGTCCATCGCGACGAAGTCAGCAGGCTATGCGGCGTGGATTGGACACAACTTTACTATCGACGACGCTGAGCGCACCCACTACTTCGCGTACCGGCAACTGGTGTTCCATGCGTCCGAAGAAAGTCGCCGATGCGCACGTGGCGTGGTGAGCGACTGCGCACGCACGCATGGTGTCGCCGTTGCGCAGAGCATGCTGCGCTATGCAATTGAGCTCGACGGACGTGTCATGCAGCGGTTTCTCCAGAATGCACCAATCGCCTTAGGACGCCCTACTGCCGAGATCGCTGCGGCCCTGGGTCAGAACGAAGAAGAGTTTCTGAAGGGATGGCACTCGCGCATTGCGGCTAGCGGCGCCACGCGAGCGAAAGGCACATCGAGCATGCTGTTC
>JAYUWY010000413.1:0-2871 GCA_043753285.1 Gemmatimonas sp.
CTCCAAGGCGTTCCCGAGCGAGGCCAAGGAACTTGGTCGTCGTTGGCACGGTGATTTGCCCGTGCAGTGGGAGAAGTCGTTGCCGGAGTTCACGGCAGAAAACGGCAGCGTCGCAAGCCGCGCAGCGTCGGGCACGGTGATCAATGCGATTGGTCCCGCCATTCCAGAGTTGATTGGTGGCTCTGCAGATCTCACAGGCAGCAATCTCACGAACGTCAAGAACGGCGGCACCTTCTCCGCCACGCAGCGCAGTGGTCGCAACTTCCACTTCGGCATTCGCGAGCACGGCATGGGCGCCGTAATGAACGGCATGGCGCTGCACGGCGGCATCATTCCGTACGGCGGCACGTTCCTCGTGTTCGCCGACTACATGCGTCCCGCGATTCGTCTCGCTGCGCTCATGCGTCAGCAGGTGATCTACGTCTTCACGCACGATTCCATTGGACTCGGCGAAGACGGTCCGACGCATCAGCCGGTCGAGCATCTGAGCTCGCTGCGTTGCATTCCGAACTTGCTCGTGTTGCGTCCTGCAGACGCCGCGGAGACCGCAGAAGCTTGGCGCACCGCGCTCAAGCATCGCACGGGTCCGTCGGCGTTGGTGTTAACGCGTCAGAAGCTCGCGTTGATTGATCGCAGCACGCATGCCGCAGCCAGTGGCGTGGCCAAGGGCGCGTATGTGTTGAAGGATGCGCCGGAAGGTGTTGCGCCCAAGACGGTGATTATTGCGACGGGCTCAGAAGTCGAGATCGCGCTCAAGGCGCAGGCTGAACTTGCGGCGAAGGGTGTTGCAACGCGTGTAGTGTCGATGCCGTCGATGGAGCTCTTTGCGCAGCAGACCAAGGAGTATCAGGCGAGCGTGTTGCCTGAGGGCGTTCGCCGCGTTGCAATCGAGGCCGCGCATCCGATGAGCTGGCACCGTTGGGTTGGTGCAGATGGTGCGATTATCGGCATTGATGGGTTTGGTGCGTCGGCTCCTGCGCCGAAGTTGTACGCGGAGTACGGTATCACGGCGCAGGCCGTAGTTGCTGCGGTAACTGCACGCTAGTGAACAGCTGATGCAGCGCTGGGCCGCGCGAGCCCCCGGGCTCGCGCTCGTCATTGCCGTCGCACTCGCGGCGCATTGTCTCGCGGCGTTTGAAGTTCGCACATGGGGTCGCACATTCGTCGACCCTCTCGTCCTCGCGATTCTCATTGGTCTGCTCGTGCGCGCCGCACTCGGCGCGCGCGAATCGCTGGAGAACGGCATCAGCTTCGCCGCCAAAGACATTCTCGAAGTCGCCGTCGTGCTACTCGGCGCGTCCGTGAACCTCGCTGCGATGCAAGCCGCTGGTTTGCCACTCGCACTTGGCCTCGTCGTCTTTGTCGCCGTCAGCGTAGTGATCGGCATCAGCATCGGCCGTACGCTCGGCCTCTCGCCGCAGTTGTCGGTGCTCATCGCCTGCGGCAACGCCATCTGCGGTAACTCTGCGATCGCCGCCGTTGCACCAAGCATCAAGGCATCGCGCGAAGACACCGCGAGCGCCGTCGCGTTTACGGCACTACTCGGCATGGTCGCTGTGTTCGCGCTGCCACTGCTGATGATTCCGCTTGGCATCTCGCACGAAGGCTTCGGCGTGGTCGCGGGAAGCACCGTGTACGCAGTGCCGCAGGTACTCGCAGCAGCTTACCCCGTAAGCGACGTCGCCGGCGAGATGGCCACGCTCGTAAAGCTCACGCGTGTGCTGTTGCTTGGACCTGTCGTGATTGCTATCGCCGCTTGGTGGCGTCGCTCCACACACTCCAGCACGGTGGAGACGTCCGCGTCCCGCGGACTCTGGGTCCCGTGGTTCATCCTCGGCTTCGCCGTGCTTGCGACGCTCCGCGCCACGGGCTTGCTCTCCATCGCCAACGCCGAGCTCGCGTCCGAAGGCGCCCACCGCCTCACGCTCGCGGCGATGGCAGGCCTCGGACTCAGCGTAGATCTGCGTGAAATCCGCCGAGTGGGGGTGCGAGCAGCCGTGGCTGCGACGCTGGGGTTGGTCGTTATGCTCGGCCTCGCTCTGCTCCTCGCACGCGTGGCTTTAGGGTAGTACAACACCCTCAGAGGAACCTGCGTAGTCCCTCTGATAGCTCATTTGCGTTGGTCGCGTCCGCGGGCGACATTCACCCGCCGCGCCTGATCCCGTTTTCCGGAGATCCACCGCTTGACGTCACGCCGCGAGTTTCTCGCCTCCACTGGCCTTGCCGCGAGTGCCGTTGCACTCGCCTCGCGCCGCCTTGAGGCATCTCAGACAGGGTCGCCGATCATCACGGCCACCACCGAACCCGATATGCAGGTTCGCGTCCTTCTTATGGAAGGACTGAACGCCGCCAAACTCGCCGGTGCTTCGTGGGCCGACGTCCGTGTGCAGCGTCAGCGTCGTCAAAACCTCGGCACTCGCGAACAACAAGTCACCAACGTGCTCGACACCGACACCATCGGTGTCGGCGTGCGCGTGCTTGTTGATGGCACCTGGGGATTTGCCGCCACGCGCGCACTCACCACCGAGGGCGTTGCTCGCGCTGCGCGTCAGGCCGTTTCGCTTGCGCGCGCAAATCGCGTGGCGCGTGATCGCGAAGTGAAGCTCGCTGCATCGCCCACGCATCCGGCCGGCACCTGGCGCTCTAGCTACACCATCGATCCCTGGAACATTCCGGTCGAAGAAAAAGTCGCGCTGCTACTCGAAGCCAACGCTGCCGCGCAACGCGTGCGCAACGTGCGCTTCGTGAACTCGCAGCTGCAGTTCGTAAAGGAAGAACGCGCCTATGCGAACTCCGAAGGCTCGGTCATCAGCCAGGATGTCATTCGCTCCTGGGTGACGATGTCCGTCACCGCTATCTCTGACGATCGCA